>NZ_JACBEZ010000034.1:0-34837 GCF_013391465.1 Acinetobacter sp. SwsAc2
TCTTGACTCAAGCATTAATGCAGTACGATCTTCAAAGTTAAGATGATGGTATGACAATTTTATATACTCCATAAACCCTTTAAATTAATTAGGTGGTTTATGTCGCACTTCAAGTTTTACTCTGCCATATTTCATAAAAATAAAGGGCTGAATAATCAGCCCTTTATATTACAGATTAGATTTTTAATTACAACACCTTAAAGCGCTGCAATCTGCTCCATATTCGCTTTAATCTTCACTAATTGGTCAGCAAACTCAGCAAGTTTAACTTTCTCGCCTTCAACTACGGCCGCAGGTGCTTTCGCGACAAAACCTTCATTAGAAAGTTTGCCTGCAATGACGTCATGCTGCTTTTGCACTTTGTCTAAGTCTTTTTGCAAACGACCCAATTCCGCTTTCGGGTCAATTAACCCTTTCATAGGAACAAAGACAGACACGTGACCTACAACAGATGAAGAAGACAATGGTGGTTGTTCACCGTCAGCCAAGAAAGTAATGCTTTCCACTTTCGCCAAGGCTTTAAACAACGCTTCAATACGTGTGATCTGTGCTTTCTCAGCTTCCGTCGTGTTTTGTAGAAGCACTGGTAATAGACGTGCATTACCTAAGCCCATTTCACCACGGATGTTACGTACTGCACCAATCAAACCTTGAAGCCATTGCATGTCTGCTTCAGCCTGTTCGTTTACACGCTCAGGGTTAGCAACAGGGTACTGCGCCAGCATAATGGTTTCGCCAGAAATACCGAGTTTCGGTGCAAGTGTTTGCCAAATTTCTTCAGTCAAATACGGCATGATTGGGTGTGCAAGACGTAAAGATGCTTCCATCACCGCAAGAAGTACACGACGAACTTCAGCTTTACGCTCAACCGATACGTTTTCATCATTCAGAACAGGTTTCGTCAGTTCGACATACCAGTCACAGTATTCATTCCAAATGAACTCGTAAATTGCTTGTGCAGCCAAGTCTAAACGGTAAGTTGCAAAGGCTTGTTGTACCGCAGCTTCTGCTTTTTGCAGACGGCTCAAGATCCACTGTTCAGGCAATTCCCAAAGGTCTTGACGAACTTCGCTACCAATTTCTTGATTTTCACAGTTCATCATTACGAAACGGGTTGCGTTCCAGATTTTGTTGGCAAAGTTACGGTAACCTTCAACACGTTTCATGTCGAACTTAATGTCACGACCTGTGTTCGCCAGTGCACAGAAGGTGAAACGAACTGCGTCTGTACCATAAGCTTGAATGCCTTCTGGAAACTCTTTACGGGTTGATTTTTCAATCTTCGCTGCTTGTTTCGGGTTCATTAGACCTGTAGTACGTTTTTGTACCAAAGTCTCAAGGTCAACACCGTCAATCAAATCCAGTGGGTCAAGCACGTTGCCCTTAGACTTCGACATTTTTTGACCTTCGCCATCACGAACTAAACCGTGAACGTATACCGTTTTAAACGGAACTTGTGGCGTACCATCTTCATTTTTCATGAAGTGCATCGTAAACATAATCATACGAGCAACCCAGAAGAAGATGATGTCAAAACCAGTCACTAACACATCAGTTGGGTGGAAAGTATTGAGGAAATAGTTTTCCGCATCGATCGAAGCATCGCCAGTCCAACCAAGGGTTGAGAACGTCCACAGTGCAGAAGAGAACCATGTGTCCAGTACGTCTTCATCTTGGCTAAGCGCAACATCAGCAGGGATGTTGTTTTTGGCACGGACTTCAGCTTCGTCACGACCCACATAGATGTTACCTTCAGCATCGTACCAAGCTGGGATACGGTGACCCCACCAAAGTTGACGAGAGATACACCAGTCTTGAATGTTGTTCATCCACGCCATGTACATGTTGCTGTACTGTTCAGGCACGAACTTGATGCGACCGTCTTGAACCGCTTCAATGGCAGGTTGAGCCAATGGTGCAATTTTTACATACCATTGGTCTGTCAATAATGGTTCAACGATCACACCTGAACGATCACCACGAGGTGGTTTCAAGGTGTAGGGTTGGATTTGGTCTAACCAGCCTTCAGCTTCAGCTTGTTCAACCAATTTTTTACGTGCTGCAAAACGCTCTAAACCAATATAGTCCGCAGGGGCAGCAATGGTTTTCGAGATTTGTTCGCCCGCTTTCGCGATGTATTCAAACTCTGCCAACACTTCTGCATTTTTATTGAAGATATTGATGATAGGCAATTCACAACGCTTGCCAACTTCATAGTCGTTAAAGTCATGTGCAGGCGTAATTTTCACACAGCCTGTACCGAATTCTTTATCGACATATTCATCTTTAACGATTGGAACGGCACGACCTGTAATTGGCAGGATTATGTTCTGACCCACAAGGTGTGTATAGCGTTCATCATCCAGTGCCACAGCAACTGCAGTATCACCTAACAATGTTTCAGGACGTGTGGTCGCGACAACAATGTGGTCTTTACCATCATGGGTACGTAGGTTTTTATCTTCAAAGAAATATTTGAAGTGCCACAGTGAACCTGCTTCTTCTTTATCTGACTCAACTTCGAGGTCAGAAAGCGCAGTTTGCAGTTTTGGATCCCAGTTCACCAAACGTTTGCCACGGTAAATCAAGCCGTCTTCGTGCAGTTTAACGAACACTTCTTTTACTGCATTGGATAGACCTTCATCCATCGTGAAGCGTTCACGCGACCAATCGACTGATGAACCTAAACGACGGATCTGACGGGTGATGGTGTCGCCTGATTGCTCTTTCCATTCCCAGATTTTTTCGATGAATTTTTCACGGCCAAGGTCATGACGGCTGACACCTTGAGCACCCAATTGACGTTCAACTACCATTTGCGTTGCAATACCCGCATGGTCTGTACCCGGTTGCCATAAGGTATTTTTACCTGACATACGGTTGTAGCGGGTTAACGCATCCATAATGGCATTGTTAAAACCATGACCCATGTGCAAGCTACCGGTGACGTTTGGTGGCGGAATCATGATACAAAATGACTCACCTTTTTCAGAGGGCTTGAAATAGCCACGTTCTTCCCAAGTTTGGTACCATTTTTTCTCGATCTCGGTCGGATCGTAAGTTGTAGCGATATTTTGCGCTGAATCAGTCATAGTTCAAACAGTTCAAAAGTAGATAAAAAATTGCATCTATTGTAGCAAAGAAATCGCAAATGGGGGCATGTAAAGCAAATGCGTTGATCTAGCAATTGCGACATGATGCAGAGCGCTTTATGATGTGTCTAAACCTAGAGTGCGCTTTGTTCGCAGTAAAAAATCAAAAAAAGGGGGGATCACTATGACTTATCAAATATCATTAAAATTAAAACCTGAAACTCACCAACGCTTTGCCCACATTCATCAACAGCTTAATGCCGGCGAAAGCCAAAACCTTGCCAAACCTTTGGGTGAGGTTTTAGCGGATATTTCATGTGAAGTGATTGATCAAGTCTTTGGCGATCTTGCACGCTTGTCTACCTCAGTCGATGGGGAGTCTGAGAAAATTATTCAGCACATTGTGGACACTATGCGTAAGTACATGCCGTGGTCTGTGTCTTTTTTTTCAAATGACCGTCTAATTCCAATGGTGAATTATCTAGAGCAAAGGATGTATGACACCGAGAACATGCATTTTTTAAGCTACCCAGTCGAAAAAACCTTAGTTACCGAACTTTTGGGTTGTGCGGAACAGATGGAAAAGGGCAATAACAGTTATGTTGCTCCAGCTTTGAAGGTATTTACGCAAATTGTCGATCAAGGGGTGACCAGTCTGGTCCGTGAACCCAAAAAAATGCTTAAATTTAATCTGGTGGTCGATAAAACACTAAATGGGGTGATTAACTTAACGACCCAGTTGGGCTATAAACGTTTTGATAAGTTAGGGCGTATCTATGATGCGCAGATGATGAGTCAATATTTCGATCATTTCCTGACTTTTTTAAATGATCAATCTGCAAATAAAACTTCGGTATGAGGCAATAAGGACATGGCACAGTTAAACAGTTTAGACGCTAAGGTGGTGTGGATTACGGGGGCATCTTCAGGGTTAGGAGAAGCACTGGCTAAAGAATGTGCTTTACAGGGTGCTGAGGTGGTCCTCACGGCAAGACGTTTTGACGAACTCGAAAAAGTTCGTGTCGGGCTGCTCAATCCAGATCAACATATTTCCATTTGTGCCGACATTACCGATGAAGCTCAAGTTCGTCATGCCTATGAGCAAGTGCTACAGAAAAAAGGTCGAATTGATTGGCTGATTAATAATGCGGGTTTAAGCCAGCGTGCCTTGATTGCTGACACCAGCATGCAGACTGAACGTGCGATTATGGAAGTGGATTATTTTTCACAGGTGTTTTTAACCAAAACCGTTCTACCGACATTTTTAGCGCAAAAATCTGGCCGTATTGCCTTTGTTTCGAGTGTTGCGGGGTTGTTGGGGACGCAGTACCGTGCCAGCTATTCAGCAGCTAAGGCTGCCATTCATATGTGGGCAAATAGCCTGCGTGCCGAAGTGGCAAACGAGGGCGTAGACGTATCGGTGATTTTCCCGGGCTTTGTTAAAACCAATGTCTCGTTTAATGCTTTAAATGGCGAGGGTAAACCACAGGGTCATCAAGACGAAGCGATTGAAAATGGTTTAGAACCTGATATTTTTGCGCAAACGGTGGTGAGTGCTTTGCTTAAAGGTGAAGAATACATCGTAATCGGTGGGCGTAAGGAGAAAATGGGGGTTCTGGTGTCTCGTTTATCGCCTACAACGTTGTATAAAATGATTCGTAAGATGAAAGTGAAGTAAATTGAAAAAGGCAGGAGGAACGTCACTTCCACCTGCCTTTTTGGGGATGTTGTTCCCATATTCCCTATACTTTGATAGGGGAGATAGAGTTGTACTACTTACTGATTTTATTTAAATAGTTTAAAAACAATTCCGCATTTTTCCCACGCACTTGCCAAGACAAACAGCGCACACCGCCGCCCATATGACAGACATTAGAAGACTGTATTGGGACAACAGTACGTTTGGTTACGCTACGAATTTGTTGTAAAGCGACAGTATCCTCTTTAATCCCAAATTGCGGGAAGTAAATCCGTTCAGGCGTCACCAGCATATTGGTGTATAGGCCACATGCAGAACCAAATTTTTCATCGTAGATTTCACTGCCATCATAAGGGGTGATGATTTCACGAATTTTAACATTGGGAATACCGCGTTTTAAATCGGCTTTGAGTTGCTTAGCATAGTCGGGATCTTCAGGGTAAGAGTTAATTACCAAGGTATTTTGGTCGACAAAGCTGACTACGCCATCGGCATGTTCCAAGCCCCCTTGTTCATCGGCTTCAATGAACGCAATCTGTTTTGCACCCGTCAGCGCCATTAATTTCTTACGGGCTTCACTTTCGGTGAGCTTGTTATCCGCTAGGAATTTGGTGCTGAGGACGACATTGCCATAACCATCTTCCACCCAGTTTCCGCCATCATTCAATAGTTTGCTTTGCGTAAACTGTAAGCCAGCCTTTTGGCTGTAGTATTTAAACTCGTCTTGCACTTCATCTGAAATGGCCTGACCTTTTTTAGCGCCACCTTGTCCTGCCGCCGTGTAGCGGAACATGATGGGTTGAGCTGGGTTGGCGCTGGTGAAGTCGCGCATCCAAATGTCATGCATCGGTGCGATTGCCACATGCTTTTTGCCCAAGGCTTTGACATAGTCGGGGTAGAGGCCCTTGTCCGTCAGAACAACGACATTGTCTCCATTTTTAATAATTTTTTTTTGCATAATCGACGTGAAAATCAAAAATATCATCAATCATTTTTGCATAGTACGCATCATTACTTTGAGGGGATGCCAGTACAATTAATTCAGCTTTGGCTACAAGTGGAATCATGCTGAGTACAGCCATACTTATTTTTAGTGCTAAAGATTTCATTATCTGTGACCTATTTACAGTGTAGGTAATGTCCATTTTTATTGTGTTCAGTGTAGAGAATTATGCTCTAGTGAGCAATCTACCATCCGAATGTACGATAGAAGGTGAGCGAGCATGAGCTATTTTGAACGCTCATGCTATTTGAGTTTAGTGAATGGATGATTGGTCAATAGTCGCTGTTTAAGGACTTTGAATGGCAGTCCCATAAGCAAAGACTTCGACCATACCGCCTTGCATGCCCATTTCTGTGGTCGCCAGTCGCATACAAGCAATATGCGTTGCGCCGTGCTTTTCCGCTTCAAGTTTGAGTCGAACGATGGCTTCACGACGGGCGCGATCGATAACACTTTCATAGCTGGTGAGTCTACCCCCAAAAAAGTTTTGCACGGTCGCCAGTACATATTTGAAATAATCATGAGAAATCACAACATTGCTACTGATCATGTGCCCAGACTGCTCGAAGCTTACTTTGCGTAAATTACCTACAGTAATGTAAGCAAGACGCTTCTCATTTTGTTCAAGCTCCGCCAAATGTTTGCGTTCGTTATAACGACCAAAGCCAAAACCGACGCTAAAGAGCACGGCAAAGATCAGCAGTTGGAAAACTAAACTTTCCATGGCTTAGGCCTGTGTTGGAAATGGATCGGGAAGATGGTTGTCTAACGGTGTGACACGGACTGCAGTACCATAAACAAATAATTCAGAGGCGCCTTGGGCAATGTTAGAAGTTGAAAAACGAATACCTACAATGGCATTGGCACCTAAGCCTTGCGCTTTTGCAATCATACGATTCATGGCTTCTTGGCGTGATTCTTCTAAAAGCTCGGTATAGGCAGTGAGTTCACCACCGACAATATTTTTTAACCCTGCCAAAAAGTCGCGCCCGACATGTTTACTTCGAACCGTACTGCCATAGACCACATCCAGTTGTTGAGAAATGGTATGTCCAGGAACAGACTCAAGGTTACTTAAAAGCATAATGTTCAATATTCAAATGATTTGATTATCTTTGAAGATAGGAAAAAGCCCAGCAAAAAGCAATAAAAAAGCCCACCTAAGTGAGCTTTTGATGTTGCAAACCTTAGTTTGCTGTTTTGTTGTATTTCACATCTGAAGAAGAAGGCTGTTTCACCACTTGATCCGTCGTGTTGGCTTTTACACCGCCACCGAGGGTTTTATACACTTCAACTTGGTTGTTTAAGTTTGCTTGTTCAAGCAATAACAACCCTTGTTCCGCTGAGTACGATGTACGTTGTGCATCAAGTACAGTCAGGTAGTTATCGATACCTGCACGGAAGCGAGCAGTTGAAAGTTTATAAGTGGTGTTGGTTGCATCTACCAGACGACGTTGCGCTGCTAGACGGTCACCAATATTTTCACGTACTGCCAAGGCATCATTCACTTCACGGAAAGCGGTTTGAATGGTTTTTTCATAATCTGACAACGCAATTTTTTGGTCAGTTTCTGAAATCTTCACATTGGCACGACGTGTACCCCAGTCAAAGATTGGAATATCCAAGCTTGGGCCAAGTGACCATACAAAGGCACCTGATTTAAACAAATCGCTTAAATCTGTCGATGCATAACCTGCCGTACCTGTTAAACTGATGGTTGGGTACAACTGTGCTTTTGCCGCACCAATGTTGGCACCCGCAGCAGACAATTGATATTCCGCAGCACGGACATCAGGACGGTTATTTAACAAGTCGCTCGGCAAGCCCGCTGTCAATGCCGTACTTTGGGTAATGCGTTTCACCGGTTGAGGAGACAATAAGTTTGCAGGAACAGGCTGACCCACCAACAGGTTGAGTAAGTTCTGTGCTTGTGCAAGTTGAGTCTTGTAGTTCGCAACGTCATTACGTGCGGTTTCAACCGAAATTTGCGCTTGGCGTACAGGAACTTCGCTGTCGATGCCTACATCAAAACGTTTTTTGTTCAGATTGTATGATTCAAGCTGTGCTTTTAAGGTTTGGTCTGCCAGTTTTAAGTTAGCATTGGCAAACGAATAGCTCAGCCATGCTTGCGCAACCTGACCAATCAACGAAATTTGAGTTGCATCACGTGCACTTTGAGTCGCCAAATAGCTGTCTAAAGCATTGTCTTTTAAGCTACGAACACGCCCCCAAAAGTCTAACTCATACGCGGTTACGCCAAGGCCAACATTATAGGTTGTCATGGGTTTGCTGCTGCTGAGTGTATCTTGGCGAAGCACACTACCACTTGCACCAATGGTTGGCAGTTGGTTGTTTTCGCTAATTTGATACGCTTGCTGAGCACGTTGAATATTTAAAGTCGCCGTACGGAGGTCACGGTTATTGGCTAGTGCTAACTCGATGACTTGGACTAAACGCTGATCAGCAAAAAAGTCTTTATAGCCTTGTTCTGCAACAGATGGACCTGTCGTTGAACCAATATATCCTGTTGGGATATCCGCTTGAGCGACGGGTTCTGGACCACGCATGCTTTGACATGCAGTCAAAGCAAGCGCAAGTGCAGATACCGCAATGCTACGACCTGAAATAGACCATACTTTTTGCATCACGATGTTTGCTCCTGATTATTTTGTTTCTTAGGTTTGTATTTGAAAATACTACGAATCCAAACAAAGAATACTGGAATGAAGAAAATACCCAACAGTGTAGAACTAATTACACCACCAAGGACACCAAAGCCTACCGAGTGTTGGCTACCTGCACCAGCACCTGTTGAAAGGGCAAGCGGAAGTACACCAAAACCGAATGCAAGGGTGGTCATGATAATTGGGCGTAAACGCATTTTTGCAGCATGAAGGGTTGCATCAAACAAGTCTTCACCTTGTTCTTGCAACTCTTTTGCAAATTCTACGATCAAGATCGCATTTTTCGCAGAAAGACCAATCACGGCAACAATTGCAACTTGGAAGTAGATGTTAAACGATAAGTTTGGATCGCCCTTAATGATCATACCTAACCATGTCAATGCAAATGCACCAAGAATACCGAGTGGTACAACTAGTAATACCGAAACAGGGATAGACCAACTTTCATACAATGCAGCAAGACATAAGAAGACGATAAGCATTGAAAGAACAAGCAGCGGAGCTGTTTGATTGCCCGAATCACGTTCTTCTAAAGATAAGCCTGTCCATTCATAGTCGAAACCTTGTAAGCCCATAGATGGTAACTTACCAATAATTTCTTCCATCGCGAGCATTGCATCACCTGAACTTACGCCCGGTGCTGGAGTACCTTGAATGTTTACAGAAGATACACCGTTATAACGCTCTAGACGTGGTGAACCATAAGTCCATTCGCCTGTTGCAAATGCTGAGAATGGAACCATTGTGCCACTACTATTACGTACATACCACTTGTTCAAGTCTTCAGGCATCATACGTGCATTTGCTTCGCCTTGCACATAGACTTTTTTCACACGACCACGGTCTACGAAGTCATTAATATATGAACCACCCCAAGCCATGCTCATGGTTGTATTGATATCCGCAATACTGACACCCATTGCGCCTGCTTGTGCTTGGTCAATACTAATTTGATACTGAGGTGTATCTTCTTGACCATTTGGACGCACACCTGTAAGGCGTTTATCCTGTGCTGCCATACCTAAAATCGCATTACGTGCAGCAATCAGTTTTTCATGACCTTGACCACTCGCATCTTTTAATTGGATGTCAAAACCAGCAGATACACCTAATTCAGGCATTGCAGGTAACTGTAATGGCATGATGTAAGATGCGTCTTTCACAATCATATTCAATGCCATACCACGTTGGATGATGGCACCAATTTGCGACTCAGGTGTCGTACGCTCACTCCAGTCCTTCAGCTTGATAAAGGCAAGACCTGCGTTTTGACCAACACCTGTGAATGAGAAACCAGAAACAGTAAAGATAGACTCTACATGTTCTTTTTCTTTATTCATGAAATAGTCTGTCATTGTGGTGATGACTTTATCGGTACGTTCAAGGCTTGCACTTGGTGGAAGCTGAACTAAAGTCATGACGACGCCTTGGTCTTCGTCAGGCAAGAATGAGGATGGTAAAGCTTTATATAGGCCAACTAAGCCTGCAATCACCAGTAAATAAACCACACCAGAAAATACTTTATGATGGGTCATACGGTTGACACCACCTTGGTATTTTACGGATAGCTTTTCAAAGCTGCTGTTAAACCAACGGAAGAAACGCGCAAAAATATTATTACTTTCTGCTTTATTCGGATCGTGTTGTTTTAACAAGGTTGCACACAGGGCAGGGGTGAATGTTAATGCCACGATCAGTGACAAAATCATTGCGGTAACTAGCGTAATCGAGAACTGACGGTAAATAACACCGGTTGTACCTGCAAAGAATGCCATCGGTACGAATACCGCAGTTAATACACTGGTAATACCGACCAAGGCACCAGAAATCTGTTGCATTGATTTTTCGGTCGCAGCTACAGGGTCGAGGTGTTCTTCTTGCATTACCCGTTCGACGTTTTCCACCACAACAATCGCATCATCGACCAGAAGACCAATCGCTAAGACCATCGCAAACATGGTGAGCGTGTTGATTGAGAAACCGAAGATGTTAATGACAGCAAATGTGCCCAATACAACCACTGGAACAGCCAATGTTGGGATAATCGTGGCACGCCAGTTCTGTAAGAATAAGAACATGACAATGAACACCAACACGACAGCTTCAATCAACGTGTGTACAACACTTTCAATCGACAGCTTAATAAACGGTGTGGTGTCATAAGCCAGTTGATCTTTTAAACCATTTGGGTAGTTTTTACGAAGTTCACTGAGGCGCTTTTCTACAGCCGCTGCTGTATCTAGTGCATTTGCACCAGTTGCCAGTTTAATCGCAACACCGCCAGCAGCCTTACCATTAAATTTAGAGTCGAACTGATAGTTATCTGACCCGAGTTCAACACGAGCAACATCACTCAAACGGACTTGAGCACCAGAAGATGTATTTTTTAGAAATATATTCTTAAATTGTTCAGGTGTTTGCAACATGCTTTGAGCATTCACCGTTGCATTCAGCACTTGACCTTGTACAGAAGGTGCACCGCCTAACTGACCTACAGCCACTTGAGCGTTTTGAGCACGAATTGCAGCAGCAATGTCACTTGGTGTCACTTGCAAACTGTTCATTTTCGCTGGATCTAGCCAAATACGCATCGCATATTGACCACCAAAGACTTGAATTTCACCTACACCAGCAACACGGCTAAGTGGTTCAGAAATATTTGAGTTTACATAGTCTTTAATGTCCGCCCCAGAAAGACTTCCATCTGGAGAGTAAAATGCAAGTACTTGCATAAAACTTGCGCCAGACTTAGTCACTTTCACACCTTGACGTTGTACATCTTCAGGTAAAAGCGCTGTTGCAGATTGTAATTTGTTCTGAACTTGAACCTGTGCAATGTCTGGATCAACCCCTTGTTCAAAGTTCAAGTTGATTGACGCTTGACCATTACCCGCACTGTTAGATGAAATGTAACGTAAACCATCTAAACCATTCATTTGTTGTTCAATGATTTGCGTTACAGTATTTTCAACAGTTTGTGCAGAAGCACCTGGATAAGTTGCAGCAATTGTCACCACTGGTGGTGCAATTGTTGGATATTGAGCAACAGGCATTGTAGTTAGCGAAAGAACCCCCGCCAACATAACCACCAGTGCAATCACCCAAGCAAAAATAGGGCGATGAATGAAAAATTGAGCCATATTCGTCTACCCCTTATGTATTTGAAGTAGCTTTTTGTTCAGTTTTTGCACCAGCTTCTGTCTTTTTAGCATCCGTTGTTGGAGCTTGAGGTGCTGCTGCTTTAGGTTGATACGGTTTCGCAACAACTTTCTGTTCAGCTTTAACTTTTGCTATTCCGTCAACAATAACTTTTTCACCTGTTTTAAGGCCTTCAGTCACAATCCAGTCTTGACCTTGAATACCAACTGTGGTGATTTGACGAGGCTCTACTACGCCTTTGTCATTCACAATCATTGCCATTGCTTGACCTGTTGGTGTACGAGTCACTGCAATTTGCGGCACTAACATCGCATTCGGGATTACGCCTTGAACGATTTGTGCATTGGCAAACATACCTGGAAGCAGCAAGTGATTCGGGTTCGGGAACACCGCACGAATCGTCACAGTCCCTGTATCTGGATTGACACTGGCATCAGAGAACGCTAAGCGGCCTTCGATTGGATAGTCACTGCCATCTTCAAGTTTCAGCTTCACACGCGTGTTGTTACTGCTGTCTAAGCTACCTTTACTCAATTGTTGACGTAAACGAAGAAGTTCAGAGCTTGATTGGTTGATATCAACATAGATCGGGTCTAAACGTTGAATTGTCACCAATGGCTCTGTTTGGTTTGCAGTCACCAAAGCACCAGCAGTAACTGTAGAGCGGTTGGTTTGACCTGAAATTGGAGAGCGGAT
This sequence comes from Acinetobacter sp. SwsAc2, assembly GCF_013391465.1. Lineage (NCBI taxonomy): Bacteria > Pseudomonadati > Pseudomonadota > Gammaproteobacteria > Moraxellales > Moraxellaceae > Acinetobacter > Acinetobacter sp. SwsAc2. The sequence goes on from NZ_JACBEZ010000034.1 coordinate 12,334, forward strand.
GGTTGAGTAACCTAAGTCCACTTCAGCATTTTTAACTTGAGCACGTGCTGCTGCCACTTGTGCTTCAGCGACATTTACTTGACCCACTAAGTCGTCATAGTCTTGCTTCGCAACAGCGTTGCTTGAAACCAGTTGCTGATAACGATTCAATTTGGTTCTGAGTGTGCTTAAATTCGCTTCTTGTTGTAATAATGCTGCTTTGGCATTATCAAATGTTGCGCGGTTAGTACGAGAGTCAAGTTCATAAAGTGCCTGGCCTTCACGTACATAACTGCCTTCCGCAAACAAACGTTTTAGAATGATTCCACTCGTTTGTGGGCGAACTTCAGAGATTTCAAATGCCGTGGTTCTGCCAGATAACTCTACAGATTGTTCTACATTTTGCGGTTGTGCAACAATGACACCGACTTCAGTAGGTGGCATTTGTTGAGAAGCGCCAGCTTGCTGCGCATCCTTTGGATCTTTGCTACAACCAACAAGTGCAATACTCGTTGCTAATGCGCAAGCGGTAAGGGCTGGGGCCCAAAGCTTTGCCGATATCATTGTTCCACCTCGATTAGATTCTTATCTAAAATAATTTGTATTTAATTGGGTATATCTGCCACACAAGATGTAAAGCAGTGAAATCCAGATAATACTAATGCTCCAACCTGCGAGAACGTCGGATGGGAAGTGTACTCCAAGATAGACTCTTGAAATTCCCATCATCAGCATCCATAAAATAGCAATGCATACAACATAACGATGTGCAGGAAATGGTCGACTTAAGAAAATGGCAAGACACGCCAAAGTGGCAGCATACATACTGTGCGCACTCGGAAAGGAAGCACCATAGCTCGTCACTAGGTGAAACATTTCTGGTGGGCGTGGTCTTGAAATTAGAAATTTAAGTAGCCAAGCAGAAGCAATACTTCCAACAACGCCTAAACCAATAAAAACAACATCTCTATACTTTTTATACCATGCACGATGGAAACACCATAGAGTGGTTAGAAATAATACAAACGGCATGCCACCGAGTGCCGATAAAAGTATTGCAAGTTTATCTATAGGCTCAGTTCTTAATGTGCTGAAATATTCGACCATCGCCAGATCTAAAGCTGTGAGTGGTTGAATGCTTAGAGCTAATGCACTGATTATAAATAAAATAATACCGATAAAAAGCAACAAGTAAGGCATGCTGGAACTCGTGTCATTTCAACCGATTTAAGCGCGGTTATTTACTGGGTTAAAGTGTACTCATCAGTACACTTTAATTCAAGTGTTGATTAATCATGTATAAAATTTTGTTCACAGTGTAACAAGAGCTCAAAATCGGTACAAAATCATTTTGTATGGTGTTTTGTATTGTTCGAACTTTCATCAACTTCAAGAGGTACTTTCGGTGGCCAAAAGAAGTCACTTGGTCGCGTTAGAAAATGGGTTAAAACCAATTTTGCTAACGGTTTCCACTGTTCAAAACGTACCCGACGTGCACGTAAAGCCACAATAATCGTGAGGGTAAAACTGACAAATAAGTTCGTCAGACCAATAGCGAGTACCCCGAGGAAAGATACAATAATCAAGCCAATCTCAGGACTACCATTAATATTCATCAGGCCTTGAATGAAGTTTGCTGAAGCAAAGGCAATATGGCGAATATCTAGGGGTAAACCCAAAATATAACCAATGGTTCCCATACTTCCTAACATAATCCCGAACAGAAAATTACCCGCCAACGCACCTAAGTTGCGTTCTATATAGCCTGCAAATTTATCGAGTCGTTCTTGTCCCATGATGGTTTTGAGACGAGGGTGTGCTTTTAAGCGAGGGCCGACTTTGCGATAAACCGCCATATTGTCAAAATAACCCGCCAAAAGTCCCGATAAAAACAAACAGACACCCGCAATCGCGGCATGCGGAATGGCCAAAGAAGTGAAAGGGTTTAAGTCATGTAAGACTTTCGCCGCTTTTGCATGGTTGAGTAGCGGTTCGTGCATACCAGTTGCCCATGCCCAAGTAATAAACGCGGCAACAGGAATGGCAATTGAGATATTGCCTAAAATAGCAATAAACTGCGTGCGAATAATGTTAATAATCAGCGCCGCCAATTCAGCAATTTGTGCTGTTTTTGAACCTTTACGCTGTTGTACTGTTGCCGCGAGTGCCGCCGCGGTCATCGCTGGTTGTTTGGTTGCCACAGTAAAGTGCAACACATGAATCAACATAAACCCTAATGAGTAGTTCATGCTGTAAACAAAGGCTTGCATGAGCGGTGCCATGATCATTCGTGCCGACAAGATTTTCAGGGTGGCCATGGTTGCAATGATGACGCCTGCACCCGCTGCGGACTTATACATGGCTAAAAAGCCTTGTTTGTCTGTACTTACATAGTGTTCGCCCGTTTTACTGGCATTTTCAGTCACCTGTAAAGCAATCAATTCACTATTGGTCGTCAGTAAAGAGCGCACACTCCGTTCACTATAAATCGCAGCGGTAATGTCGACCAAGAGCAGGCTCACCGCTTCATAGTGTGCTTCGCCTTCTTCTACAATTAAATTGAGCAACAGTTCGACGCGGTCTAAGCATTGCTCAAGTAAGGAAATCAGATAAGTTAAACTGACACTGACCCCAATGCGTTTGGTCGCACGACGAATTTTTAATACTACATCACGACACTGCTCAATCATGACCAGTGCTTGAGAGGCATCGGGTGGGGCAACCACACTGGATGTTTCAGCTTCTTGATGTGCCTTTTTATACTGTTGAATGAATTCAACAATTTCGCGGTTCTGCACTAAAAAAGGCGATTCATATTCGGTCAGTTCAGGATGCGCATTAATAAACTCTGGATATAAACCAATACCACTAATCCGATAAGACAGCACCGTAATGGCTTTAATCACTTCACTGCGAATTTTGACTTTTTCTTTTTGATTGGCATGCCCGTGATTGAGCAGGTTAAGCAGTTGTAGCCAGTCACTGTCCCGGATGTTATCGAGCCAATATTTGTCACTTCGGTTGGGAAAAACGCGACGGACTAAATCTTGCAGTTGAGTTTCGTCATTAATCAGCGGGAGAAAATGTGCCCCTAAACGCTGTGACAATTGGTTCCAAAACCCATCTAAAGACAAGATACCTGTATCGGCATAAAGACTGGTTTGTTTATATTGGGAAATAAGCCGCAGTACAAAGCTTTGTAAGGTCGATGCGGCATCGGGAGTGATGAGTAAGGCTTGAATGAGCGCTTGAAATTTTTGATGGATTTCATCGGTTTGATACGCATCTATTGGACGAATACGCTCCACCAACTCAATTAAAAGTTGATCATTTAAAACAGCTTGAGGTTGCTCAAGCTGTTGCTGCATTTGAGAAAACAGATCATTAAATTTTATATGCATAGGCAAGTTAAAAACATTTTAAAGCATCATTTGTTATTGAATTCGATGTAAAGCCAGTTGGGTTAAATTGACCAGTGCTTGACGATATTGGCTGTCAGGTAAAGCCTGTAATGCTTGAAGTGCGGCTTCGGTTTCTTCATGCGCCCGTTGTCGGCAGTAATCTAGTGCGCCAGAACTGTTTACGATAGCAATGACTTGATCAAGATCTGCCGTTCCACCTGTCGCAATACTTCGACGAACAATGTCATGTTCTTCACCCGTTGTATTTTTCAATGCTGAGATTAACGGCAAAGTCGGTTTGCCTTCCATTAAATCATCGCCAATATTTTTACCTAATGTTTCAGCATCTGAGGTGTAATCCAAAATATCATCAATGATTTGAAAGGCATTGCCAAAGTGGCCTGCAAATAAACGTAGTGGTTCACGGTACTGCGGTGTCCCAGAAAGAATGGCAGCCCCTTCAGTTGCCAGTTCAAATAAACGTGACGTTTTACCGTGAATAATATCTAAATAAGTTTGTTCTGTGGTTTCAGGTTGGTGCTGTGCTTGAAGTTGTAGCACTTCACCTTCGGCAATTTCACAAGTCCCTGTAGAAAAATCTTTGAGTAAGGTCATATCACCGAGATCGACCAATAAATCAAAGGCACGTGAAATTAGAAAGTCACCCACCAGTACAGCGGTCTGATTGTTCCAAGTCGCGTTGGCCGTTGGGCGACCACGTCGTAAGCCAGATTCATCGACCACATCATCATGGACTAAAGTTGCGGTATGCAGCATTTCAATGATTGCAGCAAGTTTACGTTGGCGTTCAAGGTCTTCTGCACCACAGGCTTTGGCGGCCAATAAACACATAATGGGACGCATGCGTTTACCACCTGCTTCAACCACATGTTTACTCACCGCCATGACCAATGCCACTTTAGAGGTAATGCCTTCATTAATAAATGTGTCCATCGTGGCAAAGTCTTGAGCTACAGGGGCGAGAATATCTTGCTTAAAGTCGATGGTCATTTGAAGAGCGGCCTCATCTATATAAAGTGATAAAAATCAGCATTACCAGTATTGTGTAAATAGGGATACCTGTCTAAATGATTCATTTCAATCATAAATAAGACTCGCTAGTGTGCGAGGCTGTATTTTACGAAAGACAGTTCCTTATTTCCCCAATGTATAAGCGTACTGCATTTGTAGGCTTATTTACATTTTTAAAATCAATTCATCCATACTATAGCGGATTGATTTTAAAAATCTATTTCATTGTAAGCAAAGTCAAGCCAGAGTTGAACTGTAATTTGTTGATTGAGTTTTTCTCGATTATTAAATAATCGTTAATTTAGTCTAATAAGTTCGGCAAATCTCTTGTTGTTTGAGTCAATATCACTTAAAATCCTTGCCCTTGATTAACCCCAGTGGCGTTCGTATTAAGATCGATATCTTCCTTTATCGGCACGACGACACGGGCATGTTTGGAGTACATTATGTACGCAGTAATCCAAAGCGGTGGTAAACAGCACCGTGTTGTAGAGGGTGAAACCCTTAAAGTTGAATTGTTGAAAGCTGAAACTGGCGCAACTATTACGTTTGATGACGTATTAATGCTAGTAAATGGTGACAGCATTCAAATCGGTGCTCCAGTTGTTGCTGGCGCTACTGTAACTGCTGAAGTAGTTAGCCATGGTCGTCACGACAAAATCCGTATTGTAAAAATGCGTCGTCGTAAACACTACCGTAAACAACAAGGTCACCGTCAATGGTTCACTGAGTTGAAAATTACAGCTATTTCAGGCTAATCACGAGGAGTAATGAGACATGGCAACTAAAAAAGCCGGTGGTTCGACTAAGAACGGTCGTGATTCGAACCCTAAAATGCTTGGTGTTAAAATTTACGGTGGTCAATCTGTGACTGCTGGTAACATCATCGTTCGTCAACGTGGTACAGAATTCCACGCAGGTCAAAACGTTGGTATGGGCCGTGACCATACTTTGTTTGCAACCGCTGACGGCGTAGTAAAATTCGAAGTGAAAGGTCAGTTTGGCCGTCGCTACGTAACTGTTGAAGCGTAAGTTTTAATAGTAAGAAAAACCCACATTTTGTGGGTTTTTTTTCGTCTATTCATATTTTTAGCTTATTTTTCTTGTGTTTTTTGTATTTTGAGATAAAGCACTAAATATTAATAAATAGTGATTTGCATCACAAAAAAATAGGAGTGTAATAAAAAAACAAAACTAAAAGAAAGGCAGACAGATATGAACAAAATAGATACAAATGTCTTGGGCAATTCAGACAGCCAGATAACGAAAGTCTCTGGTCAGAACTTAAAACAAGAACATACTCATATTAGTACTGCAGTTTCTGCTGCAATGAATCTACAAACACTTAAGCCAAACCATTGTCTACAAAGGTTTGCTATGAACGTGCTTGTTTTAAGTGTGATTTTAATGACAGCGAATACAAATGTTTTTGCAAGTTCGTGTAATTCTAATCAAGACACAGATAGTTGTCCCGGAAGTGGAATACCAGGACCCGCAGGACCTGCAGGGGCTGATGGTGATAGTGCTTATCAGGTAGCTGTGAACAACGGTTTTATAGGTACAGAGGAGGCATGGTTAGAGAGTTTGCAAGGAACAGATGGTGTGGATGGCATTAACGGAACCAACGGACTGGATGGTAAAGATGGTAAAGATGGCGTAGATGGTCTTAACGGTCTTGATGGTGTGAAAGGAGATACTGGAGCACAAGGTGAACAAGGCCTCCAAGGCTTACAGGGTGAGCAAGGTATCCAAGGTGTGCAAGGTGAAACGGGAGCGACAGGATATAATGCTTATCAAGTTGCGCAAGTTAATGGTTTTGACGGTACCATTACGGAATGGCTCGCGAGCTTAAAAGGCGATATGGGTAATACAGGGATGACAGGTGCAACAGGTTTTAGTGCTTATGATGTTGCAGTTGGTAATGGCTTTGAGGGTAGCATTACTCAATGGTTGGCCAGCCTTAAAGGTACAAACGGTACTAATGGTATTTCTAAAGAAGTGATGGATGCTGCTGACACCTACATCCTGAATGAAGCAAAAACTTATGTGAACCAAGTTGGGCAACAAACTCTCAACCAAGCAAATGCTTATACCGATAGCCGTATAAATGCCTTGAACAGAGACATGCGAAAACTTGAAGATCGAACCTATGCAGCAGTAGCATCAAGTATCGCGATAGCATCTTTACCGCAACCGACAGATGCTGGCTACAACATGTTTAGTGCCGGTGTGGGTACATGGGAAGGTGAGCAAGGTTATGCTTTTGGTCTCAGTGGTGTGACTGATAGTAACAAATATGTGTATAAAATCGCAGTGACAACCAATAGCGAAGGTGATTTCGGTGCAGGTGCAGCAATTGGTTGGCAATGGAAATGACAGTGATAATTCTTAACCTCAGTTAGAAAAGCCTCTGCACATTCAGAGGCTTTTCTATATGTAAAGAGCACATCTGATCTTCATCATGATGGATATTTCACAACATTAAGCACCAATAAATATACAAATCTTCTTATATTCTCAATTATTAGCCATAAAATTTGATTTAAGATAGCTCATCTAACAAATTGCGACTGCGCAAATTATAAAAGGTGAGATTATGAAAATGCTTCGTAAGACTTTATGTGCAATGACAGTAGGTGTAGTAACACTTGGCCCTGTTATGAGCAGTACAGTATTTGCAGCTCCGGTTGCAGCATCGGAGCAACAAGCGACGACGAGTTTAGTGAAACAGTTGAGTGGTATCCAAAGTATCAGTTCTAACTTTGAGCAAACCACCAAAGTCACAAATTCATCTAAAGCACCGAAGAAACAAGGTTTATCTGCCCAGCACATGAATCAGACCTTTAAAGGGGTGATGAAAGTTGAGCGTCCAGGGAAATTCTATTGGGAAACTACAAGCCCTGCAAAACAAACCATTGTGACTTCGGGCAAAACGGTTTGGATTTATGATCCAGACTTACAGCAAGCAGTTCGTCAGACTTTAGATGAACAGGTGGCGAATACCCCTGCACTATTATTGTCAGGGAATACGGAACAGATTCGTAAGTCATATCGTATTACGCAACCAAATCAGAGCAAAACCTACTATACCTTGTACCCAAAAAGCGATGATGGTGCATTTCAAAGCTTGACGATCAGTTTTGGTGCGAAAAATGCGCCGACGCTAATGATCTTAGAAGATTCTTTGGGACAAACAACCTATGTGCGTTTTAATAACACCAAGGTAAATACCAATATTCCAGCTTCAACCTTTAATTTTACTCCGCCTAAAGGCACAGACATTATTGACCAATAATATGAGTCTGTTGTTCAAAACCACCTTCGGGTGGTTTTTTATTAGATCAAGTTCAGTTACATAACGTGGTGGGAAGTTATGGCTGTGCTTTGTATAGTCTGTGCTATTGAATACTTAACTGCGGGTAAATCATGATATTACTTCATAACAATAAAATTGGATCTGTCTTCGCAATGATGTTGTGTACGGGGTTGCTGAGTGCATGTCAGCCACAAAATGACAGTAACGCTGCAAAAAGTGAAGAGACAACTAAACCAGCTCAAGTCACACAGACTTTGCCACTGATTGAGGCAAAAGTTCGACCATTACAATTGGCACATTCTATTGCTTGTGATGAGGAAGGATGTACCCAATACCAGCTGTACAGCTTGGAAACCAATGTCCCATGGATCAATCAATATTTTGATGAACGGATGAAAAAAGCCAATCCTGTGGCATTTGAAAGTTTGAAGCAGTCAAAGCCACAGATTGATGAAAACATGCTCAGTGAAACTTTGTCTGATGTCCGTTATGTGGCGCAGCGTGGAAAATATGCTGATTTTGTCTTGATGTATTATCACTACCCAGCGCGTGCCGCACATGGCATGTATCACAACGAGTACATCACCTTAGATTTGGCAACGAAAAAACGGGTTGCGCTGAGTGATATCGTGGTAGACAAGACAGAGTCTCAATTATTAGATGCATTGTATGGTGCCAATAGCATGTGGCTGTCCGATCATAATATTTCACGCGAGCAATTGAAGCTGACCGATAATTATTATATGAGTGCCAAAGGTGTGGTGTTCGTCTATCCCTTATACGAATTAGCATCTTATGCAGAAGGGATGTCTGAATTGGTTTTACCTTATCAACAAGCCAGTGGCTTAATTAAGGCGGAATATTTGCCAAGTTTTGTCGATTATGCAGCTGAACGAGAAAAAGCGAGCAAAGAAAAGCCATAAAAATTGCTGTAATAAGCCACAGCTAGTGATCGCGTGACTGTATTTTTCGGCTTGAAGCGCTTACACTATAGCCAGTTTTTTTCTTTGCAAAAGATTGGCTATGATCGACCCGAAATTACTCAGAAATAATATTGAGGCTGTAAATTTAGCCTTAGCAAAACGTGGTGTACAACTGAATGTTGAAGAATGGGCATCACTAGAAGCTCGCCGTAAAGAGATTCAATCCAAAACTGAATCTCTTCAGGCTGAACGTAATTCGGGTGCAAAACAAGTTGGCCAAATTAAAAAAGCTGGTGGTGATGCATCTGAAATTATGACGCGTATGTCAGCGATTGGTGATGAAATCAAAGCTGCAGAAGTCGCTTTGTCTGAATTACAAGCTGAACTTGAAGCGAAATCACTCAGCATTCCAAACTTGCCAGATGAGTCTGTTCCTGAAGGAAAAGACGAAAGCGATAACGTGGAAATCCTCACATGGGGTACCCCGCGTACGTTTGACTTCGAAATTAAAGATCACACTGACTTAGGTGAGTGGATGGGTGGCCTTGAGTTTGAAACTGCGACCAAATTGACAGGTTCTCGTTTCAGCGTGCTCAAAGGACCACTTGCTCGTTTACAACGTGCGATTACCCAGTTCATGTTGAATACGCATACTTTGGAAAATGGTTATACCGAAGCTTATGTGCCGTATTTAGTCAATGCTGACTCACTCCGTGGTACAGGCCAATTGCCTAAATTTGAAGAAGATTTATTCAAATTACAAGGTGAAAAAGAGTATTACCTCATTCCAACTGCGGAAGTTCCTGTAACCAACTTCGTGCGTGATGAAATTATTGATGCAGACCGTTTACCACTGAAATATGCAGCACATACGCCATGTTTCCGTAGTGAAGCAGGTTCATATGGTCGTGATACGCGTGGCTTGATTCGTCAACACCAATTCGACAAAGTTGAAATGGTGCAAATTGTTAAACCAGAAGACTCAATGCAAGCGCTTGAAGAGCTTACAGGTCATGCTGAAGGGATCTTGAAAGCACTTGGTTTACCGTACCGTAAGATCATTCTTTGTGGTGGTGATATGGGCTTCGGTGCAACTAAAACTTACGATCTTGAAGTCTGGGTACCAAGTCAAAATACGTACCGCGAAATTTCTTCATGTTCAAACATGGGTGACTTCCAAGCGCGTCGTATGAAAGCACGTTACCGTGCAGATCAAAAGAAAACTGAATTTGTACATACGCTGAATGGTTCAGGTTTGGCTGTGGGCCGTACTTTACTTGCGGTCATGGAAAACTACCAACGTGCTGATGGTTCGATTGAAATCCCAACCGTGCTTCGTCCTTATATGGGCGGCGCTGAGTACATTGACTAATAAAGTCGATGTACTGCACAGTTTTGTGCACAATAATTGCTTTAAGACAGTCAGATAAAACTCATTGAGGTCGTGTGTGGATATTTTTCCAATCTCTTTAAAGTTGCAACAGCAACCTTGTCTGATTGTCGGTGGTGGGCATATTGCTTACCGTAAGGCAGTGTTGTTACATAAAGCAGGAGCGCTGATTCATGTCATTGCTCCTGATATTGATGCAAATTTATTGCAACTGGTTGAAGAAAGCCAAGGGCAATATATCCAAGCGCTATATCCTGCGCAGATTCAACTCAATGACTACCGTTTAGTGATTGCTGCAACAGATGATTATGCGGTGAATACTCAAGTCTTTGAGGACTGTGAAGCGCTGAAAATACTGGTCAACAGTGTTGATGATCCACCACATTGTCGTTTTATGGTTCCTGCCATTGTCGATCGTTCGCCTTTGGTGATTTCAGTGGCCAGCAATGGTACATCCCCCGTGTTATCTCGCCAAATTCGAACCCAGCTTGAAACCAGTATTCCACATGGGATGGGTAAGCTGGCTGAATTTTCAGGAAAATGGCGTGCAGCGGTGAAAGCGAAGATTTCTAATCCTGACGAGCGCCGTGTTTTCTGGGAAGATCTATATGCAAGTCCACTGAAAGAACAAGTTTTTCATGACAATCTGACAGAAGCAGATAGTTTAATCGAGCAAGCACTGGCAGAGTGGAAAACCCCGAAAGGTGAAGTGTATTTGGTTGGTGCAGGTCCAGGTGATCCTGAGTTGCTGACCCTTAAAGCACTGCGTTTGATGCAACAAGCCGATGTGGTGATTTATGATCGTTTGGTTTCCCCTGCGATTATGGAACTCTGTCGCCGAGATGCAACAAAAATTTATGTGGGTAAAGCCCGTTCTAACCATGCTGTTCCGCAAGAAGGCATTAATGCCTTACTAGTGGAATATGCCTCAAAAGGTCAACGTGTTTGCCGTTTAAAAGGTGGTGATCCTTTCATCTTTGGTCGTGGTGGTGAAGAAATCCAAGAGCTTTTTGCTGCAGGTGTACCATTTCAAGTAGTGCCGGGGATTACTGCCGCTTCGGGTTGTTCGGCTTATGCAGGCATTCCTCTGACACATCGCGATTATGCACAAAGCGTGCGTTTCCTTACCGGACATTTAAAAGAAGGTTCGCCTGAGTTACCGTGGGATGAGTTGGTCTATCAGAATCAAACGCTTGTGCTGTACATGGGCTTGGTTGGTTTAGAAAAAATTTGTGAAAAGTTAATTGAGCATGGCCAGCGTCCAGATATGCCCGTTGCTTTGATCTCGAAAGGTACCACGCTAGAACAAAAAGTGTTGGTCGGGACCTTAGCGGATATCGCATCAAAAGTTGAAGAAAATCATATTCAAGCGCCTACATTGACCATCATTGGTGATGTAGTGAGTTTGCGTGAACAATTACAGTGGCAAGATTAACTTTTGCCATATTGAAAGAGTAGAGAAAAGCTGTGATCCATGTTGTTTTATACGAGCCCGAAATTCCTGCAAACACAGGGAATATCATTCGTTTATGTGCCAATACTGGAGCGCAGCTGCATTTGGTTAAGCCACTTGGCTTTGAGCTGGATGATAAAAAACTCAAACGTGCAGGTTTGGACTACCACGAGTGGGCGCGCATGCAAATTTGGGAAACATTCGATGAGTGTTTAGCAAATTTAGCTGAAAAAGGTGTCGATATAAACGCGATTTATCCTCTAACCACCAAAGGAACGGAAACACCGCATACTTCGGATTTGAATCGCCCTGTGGCTTTACTCATGGGACCTGAGACACGTGGTCTGCCTGAACAGGTTCGTATGTTGTTTCCAAAAGAGCATTGGATTCGTTTGCCCATGGCTGAAAACTCGCGCAGTTTGAACTTATCCAATGCGACAGCCGTGATTGTGTATGAAGCATGGCGTCAGCAGGGTTTTAAGCCTTTAGCCTAATCAAATTACTGTGACAGAGCCCGCTTAAGCGGGCTCTGTTTTTTCTAGCTTTTGATCGAATCCAGCTCTGGATTTTAAAACTTTAAGCATATTGGCTTCGACCCAATCTTTCATTTGATAGGCATTTTGAGCAAAGTCTTTGCCAATTTCAGTTAACGCATATTCCACTCGAATCACATTGTCTTCATGAATGGTTCGCGTCAAAAAACCATCGCGCTCTAAGATCTTTAATTTTTGTGACAGTACTTTAGGTGAAATACCTAAAACATTTTTCTTAAGCTCATTAAAGTGCTGTGACTCTTGATCCAGCGTATACACAATCAATAAAATCCACTTGTCTGCAAATTTTTCAAAAAAAAGACGAGCAGGACAATCTGGATGAAAAATATTAAATTTCATTGGCTTATTCATTTCTAATCATGCTCCTTTTACGTTCTATCTTCATTTGAAACAATCAAACAGACCAGTTACTAAGTGGTAACTAATTGATACTAAGTTTCATAAGTGTATCATGAATACAGACTTAATGCAGCGCTGTCATCAGACTACGCTTTCGCAAGATACTGGCAATTGGATGGATCACATAATGAAAGTTTCAGAGGCTGTTGTTTTTATTACGGGTGGGAATCGTGGCTTAGGACTTGCCATGGCTCGGGAGGCACGTCGTCAGGGCGCTAAAAAGATCTATGTGGGTATGCGCCAGATTGGGAGCTTTCAGGAAGAAGGTCTTACCCCGATTCAACTGGATGTAAATGACAAAGCATCTATTCAGCAGGCAGCAGAACAATGCGCAGATACCACAATTCTTGTGAATAACGCGGGCATTGAGCTTTTGAATGAACATCCTGTCGATGCCAGTATTATCACGACTACGCAAAAGATTTTGGAAACCAATTTATTGGGTTTGATGTGGGTGACGCAAATTTTTGTTCCGATCTTGCAAAAGAACCAACAGGCTTATGTGGTCAATATTCTCTCGGATGTATCTTGGGAGCCAAGCACTGTTTTGACCAGTTATGCCATTTCTAAGGCAGCAGCATGGTCCTATACCAACTCAAGTCGTCAGTGGTTGTCTCAATTTAATATTCAGGTCATGGGGGTGCATGTGGGTTTTATTGACACCGATCTGACTCGTTCATTACCTATTCCAAAGATTGCGTCAGAAACAGTAGCCCAAGAAGTCTTTCAAGGCATCGAGCAAAATGCTTATGAAGTTTTGGTCGGTGAAAAGACCCAGCAGTTGAAGCAGGGTCTAAGCGCTGAAGTTGCAAGTTATGTGAAGCTCAAGCCCGATCAGGCCAGTGTTTAAGATATTTCATACTATTTATTTTTAATGGTTTACGCAGCGTCATGCTTGACGAAGCAATGCCAATCAACTAATTCAAAAGAGGAAACTAAAATGTCGAATATTTCAGTGGTTTTTTATTCAGGCTATGGACATACCAAAGTGATTGCACAAACTTTTGCGCAAGAAATTGGTGCAAATTTGGTGGAGATTGACCCAAATGGCGACATTTCAGAGCAAAATTGGCAGACATTGGATCAATCTGATGCAATTGTATTTGGTGCACCAACTTATATGGGTACTGCACCGTGGCAATTTAAAAAGTTTGCCGATGCATCTTCAAAAAAATGGTTTACTCGTGCATGGCAAGATAAAATTTTCGGTGGCTTTACCAATAGTGCAAGCTTAAATGGTGATAAGCAAGTGACCTTAATTCAACTGCAAACACTTGCATCGCAGCATGGCGGTATTTGGGTAAGCTTGGGCTTATTGCCTGCCAACAGTAAAGCGGCAACCCGTCAAGATGTAAATAATTTGGGTGGTTCTGTAGGTTTGTTGGTTCAATCACCATCGGATGCAAGTACGGATGAAATCCCAGCCGGGGATCTCGAAACCACAAAAGCCTATGCACAACGTATTGCTAAAATGACTAAACAATTTAAGGGCTAGTTTTTTAGCTCTAGTTTAAAAAAGAAAAAGACGCACTTGGCGTCTTTTTCTTTTTGAATGAAAGATTAGAGCGGATCGTCAAATTCATTATGTTGTGGTGCAGGTTGCTTAAAGCCTTTGGTTTTATAACCTAAGTATAAAATACCAAACATTGCCCACCATAAACCGAATTTCAACGCGGTTTCTTCAATCTCTAGCCACATGGCAAAGATACTGAGGAATCCACACATTGGAATTATCACAAAGCTCAAGATATCTTTAATATTCTTTGTGCGGCCATCACGCAGTGCATATCTTGAAATCACCGATAAGTTTACAAAGGTAAATGCAGTTAATGCACCGAAGCTGATCATCGAAATGACGATGTCTAAGTCCATGAAGCCAGCGGTTAATGCCACAGCACCTACAATGAGAATGTTATAAGACGGTGTGAAGCTTTTCGGACTAATGTGACCAAAAATCTTCTTGTTAATCACGCCATCGCGGCCCATCACATACATTAAGCGTGAAACGCCTGCATGTGCCGAAATACCCGATGCCATAACAGTTACAATTGCGAAGTACAGCACCACCGTTTTAAACGCAACACCACCGACGGCTTGTAAAATGTCAGGCTGTGTTGCAGCAACATCTTCAAAGTAAGTCTTTGGATCGTTCGGGAAGTAAATCTGCATGAAGTAGGTGCTGATAATAAAAATCACACCAGCCAAGAGTGCCGTTAAGAAAATCGCTTTAGGTAGAGTTTTCTCGGTATCTTTTGTTTCTTCTGCCAGCGAGCTGAGCGAGTCAAAACCTGTGAATGAGAAGCACAGCAAAGTCGCACCTGTAATCAGGGCACCCAGTGAAGTAAGCTCATTCCAGAATGGCTCTAAACTCCATAACTGATATTTTGCATTGACCAAAGTACCATCTGCGTTGACGCCACCAGCAAGTAAGCTGTAAACCATCCACGTGAAGTAAGCAATCACACCTAACTGTACAAAAACGATCAAACCATTAAAGTTTGCAACGAAGCGTGCACCACGTAAGTTGACCGCGGTCATAAATGCAGTTAAACCAACCACCCAGACCCAATGGTTTACATCAGGGAATAAGGCTTCAAGGTAAATCACGGCAAGAATGATGTTGACCATTGGAGACAATAAATAGTCTAACCATGATGACCAACCGACCATAAATCCGACATTCGGATGGATGGACTTTTGCGCATAGGTATAGGCTGAACCCGAGGAAGGGTAGCGACGAATCATGTGACCATAACTGATCGACGTGAATAAAATTGCAATTAAAGCAATGATATATGACGTTGGCACATGATAATGACTTTCTTCTGATACTAAACCGAAAGTATCAAATAATGTCATTGGTTGAATATAAGCTAAACCAATAATAATGATGTGCCAGAGACCTAGCGTTTTTTGCAGTTTAGCTGCCGATTGAGTCCCAGAAATATTAGTCAACGGCGTTATCCTCTTAATCGTTGATCAAGGATCAGTCATGTTTAATAAGGATCGTTTGAGACGAACGATCCCCCCTGTGTTTAATTTCAAAAGTGCGCCAATCTACATTAATTTGGCCGCTTTTGTCAGTAACTTTTTCAGATTTTTTAGCAGTTTTTATGCCAATAGGTATAAGGAAAGCATTATTCCTTATGGCAAATAAAAGCCCGATGTTTAAAAAAGCATCAGGCTAAGATTGTCGCTATATTGGCTGATTTTTTATGAATTACCAAGCTTTTTCTAAAATTGCTTTTAAATCTTTTAAGCTGGCTTCTTTCGGGTTGTAAATGATTGAACCATCGTTGAGGGCCTTTTCTGCGACCTCATCGAGTTGTTCTAAGGTTACTTTTCCTGTTTCACTCAAGGTACGGGGTAACTTGGTTAGGGTAAATAAGCGATCACGCATGGTGAGTAATGTGCTGATAGCTTTGTCTGCACGTAAGTGAGCAGGGGTCTGCGCATAAATGTCTGGCCCTGCAAGCGGTAACAAGAGCTCTGCAATCTTGTCACCATTCACTTCCTTGTTAAATTCAAGGACATAAGGGAGAAACAGGTTCATGCATAGTCCATGCGGCAAGTGTGCAACTGCACCTAAGGCATGTCCAAGTGAGTGTACAAGGCCCACCATCGAGTTTGAAAATGCAATGCCAGCCATGGTCGAAGCTTGAGCCAATTCTAAGCGGCCGTTGGCATCACTTGGATTATCCAGCACATTAAACAAATGATTGCTGACTTTTTTAATTGCTGCCGTAGCATAGGCATCTGAAATCGGATTGTGTGCCATGCATGTATAGGCTTCGATGGCATGGGTCATGGCATCCATTGCGGTCATCGCAGTTAAGTGCGGTGGCAGGGTTTGGGTCATGCGTGGATCGAGAATCGCAGCATGCGGCATTAGATAGTACGATGCGAATGGCAGTTTGACATTTTTCTCTGGATCAGACACCACGGCAACCATGGTAACTTCAGAACCTGTACCTGACGTGGTAGGGATCACAAAAAAGGGTTTGAGTGGTTTAGGTAGGTTGTGTGCCCCAGAGTATTTGAGTAAGTCATCACCACCTTCAGATACCAAAATATTGGTGGCTTTCGAGGTGTCAATCACCGATCCGCCACCGACAGCAATAATTGCATCGCACTGATGTTCACGATATAAATTGGCCGCTTTACGCACCGTCTCTAAGCTCGAATCGGGTGGAACATCATCAAAAATTGCACCAATCACCGCATCGGTAGACTCAAAAGCCGCTTCAATGGGTGCAAGTAAATTGTTGGCACGAACACCTTTGTCGGTAATGATTAAAGGTCGGGTTGCGCCTAATGTTGCCAGTTCAAACGGAATGTGTTCTAAAGCAGCATGACCAGCGATCACTTTTACAGGACAGAAAAATTCGTAATAAGGCTTCGCCATGTTATGCACTCCGTTTTAAATATGATTGGGCTACTTTGAGATAAATATTTGCAGCACCAGTGAGTTTTTCTTTTAAGCCCAATTCAGTTGGGTATTCTTTGACGGCAAGTTCAGCGATCATTTTCGGTAAAATCAAGGATTCCATTTTATTCAGACAGCGTACGAGGCGAATCGCATACGAAATATCGCCATCTGCAATCATACGGTCGTGTGCAAAAGCTTGTGCTGTACTTTCTTGAAATGAAAACACCAAAAAGGCGTGGCTTAGATGTTTAAAGGTGATGGTTAAATCTGCCTTTAAACTTCCCGGAGTGAGTAGTTCGAGTTGATGGTTTTCGGTCACTTTGGCTAAAAAAGCCGGGCCGTTTGGAAAAACATTCATCGATAAGGTGAAATTGGCTGGAAATTTTGCAACTTCTTGCTGAATTTCACTATCGACTTGGCTGGCCATGACCAATCCTCGGCCAATCACATCCATCATAAGTTTGACATAGGTCAATTGCAGAGCGGGTTTCACTGAATTTACGTTAATCACTCGCTGTTGTCCTTTCTAAAAATAATTATTAGTTTAGAGTAAATACTCTAATTTATTTTTCCATGAAAAGCAAAGCCTTTATATATGCTGTACTTGAACTTCTTTAAAGTAACCGCTGTGCTGTAAAGTTTCAATAATGTCGGCACATAAGTTTTCAAAGTGCGGGTAGTCTGGTTTGAGGTCTGAGATACGCACCATTTCTAAGCCCGCATAGCCGCATGGATTAATGGTGTGAAACCCAAATAAGTCACAATCAATATTTAAGGACAAACCGTGATAACTGCGGCCTTTACGAATTTTAAAACCCAATGAGCCAATCTTGCGTCCATCGACATACACGCCGGGTGCATCAGGTTTGGCATAGGCTTCAATCTCATATTTTTTGAGTAACTCAATCATTAGGTTTTCAGCATAAGACACCAAGGTGCGGACGTTCCAACCAAGTCGGTTGAGGTCAAACATAAAATAGGCAACCAAC
This sequence comes from Acinetobacter sp. SwsAc2, assembly GCF_013391465.1. NCBI lineage: Bacteria > Pseudomonadati > Pseudomonadota > Gammaproteobacteria > Moraxellales > Moraxellaceae > Acinetobacter > Acinetobacter sp. SwsAc2. Next base: position 30,199 of record NZ_JACBEZ010000034.1, read on the forward strand.
TGACCAGGACCATGCCAAGTGACTTGCCCCCCGCGATCCGTTTGTACCACGGGAATGTTGCTGCTCATGAGGATGTGTTCAGGTTTTCCAGCTTGACCTTGGGTGAGCACGTCATGATGTTGCAAAATCCAAAGTTCATCTGGTGTGTCTGCATCTCGTTGTTCAGTCAGTGCTTTCATTTCTACAAAGCGGTCAGCATATGAAGTTAAATTATCAAACTGGCGAATAATGAGTTGTGGTTTGAGAACGGCATCTGACACGGCACTTGCGTCCTTATAAAACAAAAAGTATGTCTGAAATTATAAAGAAAAGATCTAGAGCGTAGGGGGATTTCTTCAGTGAATAAGCTGAATTCAATAGATCAAAAATTTAGGCACAAAAAAACACGCTCGTAAGCGTGTCTCATTGATACATCATTTGAATTACAGCGCCGTTTTAATTAACGGACAAGCCGCAAGGTCTGCATACAGTTGATGAACTTGTTCTAATTCTTCAAAACGCAATTGAGCAGTTAAAGAATGGTATTTACCTGTGCGTGATGGCTGGACTTGGATCGATTCACCATCAAATTCTGGGAAATGTTTGACTAAAATTTCAACCACTGCAACATGTAACTCAGTGCTGGCAAAGCCAATGAGTTTGATCGGGTAGTCCATAGGGAATACCCAAAGATGTTCTTGTAATTCACGTGATGGTGTACGGTCTAACATAGTCATGAGCGTCAGTCCCCCTTATTTCAAACGCCTGCGAAACTGCAGGCGTTAGGTGTTGCTCTTAAATACTTAATGGAGACTCGAGATTAAATTTCAAGTCTCCAATGTATCGGTATGAATTAGTCGTTTTCTAGGAATGAACGTAAGTGTTCAGAACGAGAAGGGTGACGTAATTTACGTAGTGCTTTCGCTTCAATCTGACGAATACGTTCGCGCGTCACGTCAAACTGTTTACCTACTTCTTCCAAAGTATGGTCCGTTGGCATGTCGATACCAAAACGCATTTTCAAGACTTTCGCTTCACGTTCAGTCAAGTTTTCAAGCACTTCACGAGTTGCTTCTTTTAAGCCTTCAGATGTTGCAGCATCGACAGGTGAAGTGATGTTGCTGTCTTCAATGAAGTCACCCAAATGCGAATCTTCATCATCGCCAATCGGTGTTTCCATCGAAATTGGTTCTTTGGCGATTTTCAGCACTTTACGCACTTTGACTTCGTCCATTTCCAAACGTTCACCGAGTTCTTCAGGTGTTGGTTCACGTCCCATTTCTTGCAGAAGTTGGCGTGATACACGGTTGATCTTATTAATGGTTTCGATCATGTGTACTGGAATACGAATGGTACGTGCTTGGTCGGCAATCGAACGAGTAATGGCCTGACGAATCCACCACGTTGCATAAGTCGAGAACTTATAACCACGACGGTATTCAAACTTATCTACCGCTTTCATCAAACCAATGTTACCTTCTTGGATCAAGTCCAAGAATTGTAAGCCACGGTTGGTGTATTTTTTCGCAATCGAAATGACCAAACGTAAGTTTGCTTCAACCATTTCTTTTTTCGCGCGGCGTGCTTTCGCTTCGCCTACAGCCATACGTTTTGAGATCTCTTTGATGCCTTTAACATCAAGGCCCAAATCTTTTTCAATGTCTGCAATTTTTTGTTGGAACGCTAAAACGTCAGGGCGTACTTTTTCAAGATAGCCTTTTTGGTCTGGCGAAGCTTTCGCAATTTGTTCATCTAACCAAGCAAAGTTGGACTCTTGGCCTGGGAAAGAGGTACGGAATTGAGTACGATCCATACGACCACGACGTACTGCATAGCGCATTACTTCACGTTCAGAGGTACGGATTTGTTCATGTGTACCACGAATCATTTCTGAAATGATGTCAAATAAACGTGGTGTAAATTTGAACATCATAAACACAGTTGCAAGTGACTCTAAAGCGTCTTCTGCTTCTTTGCTTGAACGACCATGTTTCTCGATGATGGTTCGGGTGTTTTTCCAAGCCGCAGTCAGTTCGTCAAAGCGCGCTTTGGCAATTTCAGGATCTGGGCCAGATTCACCTTCAGAATCATCATCACTTTCAGACTCTTCTTCTTCCTCGTCGTCATCCAATTTCACATCTTTGGTAGACTTGGTTGAAGAGTCTTCTTCATCAATTTCTGACTCTTCTTCAAGGACTTCTGGAATCGCTTCATCAGTTTCAGGGTCTAAATAACCTGAAAGGATGTCCGCAAGACGACGTTCGCCCGCTTCATAATCTTTGTATTCTTGTAATACCACTTCAACCGCATTTGGCCAGTAAGCAATCGAGTGAAGAACGTCACGAATCCCTTCTTCAATACGTTTTGCAATACTGATTTCGCCTTCGCGCGTCAACAGTTCAACAGTACCCATTTCACGCATATACATGCGGACAGGGTCTGTGGTACGACCAGGCTCATTTTCTACAGAGGCAAGAACAGCAGCGGCTTCTTCTTCAGCAACTTCATCGGCAGCTTCATTACCACCCTCAAACATTGCATCATCAGATTCAGGCGCACGTTCGTGCACAGGAATACCGACGTCTTGAAGCATTTGAATAATGTCTTCAATCTGTTCGCTTTCAGTGATCGAGTCTGGGAGATGATCGTTAACCTCAGCGTAAGTTAGGTAACCTTGCTCTTTGCCTCGGCTAATCAGAGCCGCTACTTGTGAAGTAGGGGAAGTCATATCGCTCATCTTTGCTTACTCTTCGTTGAATCTGTGGCAGTGGAAAATTGTGCATCTGGGCACAATTCGCTTCATAAACTTATTTGTAAATAACTGCGTATTCCATCAGAGATAGTCAGCCAAAAGCTGCCTGATAAAATATTAAAAATATAAATTCAGTGATTTAGATGGGGGTGAATTTGTTGTTTTCAAGTTCATCCCGAGCGTGCTCAAGTTCAAAACCCAAATTTGAAATCTGAACAATTTGGATTTTATGTGACCATTTTAAAGTCGTAAACTACAAAGACGCAGGGTGGATTATATCATGCCATAAAAATTGGTTAGAAATAAAGACTAAAAATCAAATTAATTGCTCTAAATTCAAATAAAACTTGACAAGGTTCTGGAACCCATATAAATAGCGGCTAAGACCCTTCACATTTTTTCACTATGAGGTAGTTTTAGTGTCTTCTACAGATTTTGAACTAGATGATAACTACGCTGATGATGATGTTAATTTTGATGAGTCATCAAGTAAAATTAGTGCGAAAGAATCATTAGAAAAACGTCGCCTGATTGATGACCTTCTTGCACAGCGCCGTTTGGAACGTGAGCTTAAAGATTTTGATTACGACATCGACGATGATGACGATTTTGACGACGAAGAAGACTAAAATCAGATGTAGCATCGTGTCTGAAAATGCTATGCTAATGCCCTAATCAGTTTCTGAATTTGGATTTGAAATGAGTGCTTTAGATTTAGACTTATTGAGTGAATATCTAGATGGTGACCAAAATGAGTATGGTCTAGATTTTGCAGCGACTCATGGTTTCTTGTGTGCAATTGCAGTTGGTCCTACTTTTGCAAAATGGTTGGATGAACTTTTTGATAATAATCAAAAGAAAGTGCCTGCCGAGATCATCGCGCAAGTGAAAGCTTGGCTTGAGTCTATTCGTCAAAACCTTGCCAATGAAGAAGGGATTGAATTTCCTTTTGAAATTGAAGAGGCAGATGTTGAGTCAAGCCTAGGGGATTGGAGCGTTGGTTTTGTCGATGCAATGTTCCTCAATGAAGATGCATGGTTCACGCCTGAGTTTGAAGAGCAACTGGTCGATCTTACTTTACCAATTATGGTATTTAGTGGGATTGATGAAGAAGATCCGCAAATGGAAACTTTCCGTCGTAACGGTCAGTTAATGGATGAGCTTGCAGAAGAAATTCCAGAGAACTTAAACGAACTTTATCTCATGTATCATACGCCAGCATAATTGTTCTTGCGTCGTGACATCAGCGACGCAGGCATTAGCAAGCAAATAAAAAAACGTCCCTAGAGGACGTTTTTTTATGCCCAAATTTTAGGGTCTAAACGCAGGTATCACTCATGCTTAGTTTGTGAGAAATAAGCAAAGTCCTAAAGTTGCGAGTACGGTACCGGTGACACGGTTAATACTCACTTGTTTGCGTAAAATTTTATTTCGGATCACTGGGGTAGAGCAGAATAGTGAAATGAGCAAAAACCACAGCAGATGACTGGCCGAGATAAACATGCCATAACCGATTAAATGCATCAGACCATGATTGCCTCGCAACAACTGTGCAAAGATACTCATCACAAATAGCGTAGTTTTGGGATTTAAGCTGTTGCCAAGAAAGCCTTGTGTAAATGCTTGCCGTGGATGCAGTAAAGCATGGGTGACATGGTCACTAATTTGCTGTTGGGTAAATGTTTTGTACCCGATATACATCAGGTACAGCGCACCAATATACTGAATGATATGCAATAGGTTCGGAATGTAGTGCTTTAAAAAACTGAGCCCTAGTACACAGAGATGGATCCGTAAATTTGAACAACTCCTATAAGTGATATTTTGCTCCCCAAATGATGTTATAAACATCAATATATGGAGTATTTTATGACACGTAGACCAAGAAGAAATCATTCAAATGACTTT
>NZ_JACBEZ010000035.1:0-32649 GCF_013391465.1 Acinetobacter sp. SwsAc2
TATGATTAAAAATACAGAAATGATAAATTCGTAAATGGACATAACTTGCTTTGCTTTTCTTAGTCGAAAATTAAATTGGGTTATGTCCTTTTTATTTCAAAGACTTAAAAAGTTGAGATTCGCGTAATCTTATAAATAATAGTTGGAATAATATGCTAGTATTGTTATTAATATATAATTAATAACAATGATTTATGTCTGATTTTAATGCTTTTTATGATAATTTTATAACTGATAGTCAGATGTTTCAGGTTTTTGAAGAGAAATATCGCTATGAAATTAATTTTGATGGGGAAAAAGGTAATAAAAATATTTCAATTTTTTTAAACTGGATTTGGCTTTTTGAGGCTTTGAGTGACTTAGAACAGCTATCTAGGACGTATAGCAAAATAGTTGAAAGTGATTTCAAAGAAGCGTCGCCAAACTATCAAAAAATTTATGATTTATTTATGCGGTTGAATGTTGATAGGGCAATTTTCTCTTATGAACATGAAATTAACTTTGAGCTTTTTCATGTTTTTAAGTGTAGTTTAGAGAGATATGACCAAGAAAAGGGGGGGGCGACACACTTTCAATTTTTAACTGATCTTGAAACTTATTCTTTAATAGGATTAAATTTTCCAGTTAAGCAGTGTTTGTTCTTCTTCACAATTTTTATTGAACAATTGTTGATACAGAAGGGCTTGCAGTCAAGCCGCCGAAATACGAGACATAAGAAGTTGCTGAAACACCAGCAACATGTTCAAAATATATTTTTTCGATACGGAAGCTTCTATGCTTTGAATGTTACTTATCGGTTTTGTTTTGGTCATTCGGGTTTTGTCAAAGTTCAGGATTTAATCGTAAAAATAGAAAATCAGATTGTTTCTGATAGTCGACTTTTAAAAGCAGAATTTAATCTTGAAGATGATGGTCAGCAAGGATGTATGCTAAATTGTGTTTTAATTTACTCAGCACAAGCTATGCGGGATGCTTCAAGCTGCATTTATCAGTTAGAACAAATAGCTGAAAATTTTAAAGAACAAGTTGAAATTAAGTTCGAAAATTGGGGGAGGGTGCTTAGCCATATTTTTCAGTTAGAGCTTTCGGGACTCATAGACACTCCTAAAAAGTTGCATGATTTTCTTTATTGGATAGTTGGCTTATTCTATCGCCATGATGATTTTTTCTCTTATACGTCTAAAATAGTTGGTGATGGTGGATATCAACATAAGCAAGTTAAAGAGGCATGGACATTAGGACTAAATTCTTTTCAAAGTGGGATGTATAAAGAACTTATGGACGTAGATCATGCTGAGGTGATGACATCTATAGCAGATTCATCTAAGGTTTGGTCTACAGCAGTCCTATCAAATAGTCTGCAAAGACGGTTATCCATTGACCAGATTATTCTTTCAGAGATTCGCTATGACTTAGGATTTAATGAAAAATTACATAGGGATATTCTCTACTGTATGCAAGTTTTCTATACATTTTGCCAGATTAGTACAGAGCCTTTTTTCTTATTTGAAACTCGTAGTGGTATTGTTACGCAGGTTCAGCTTAGTCGAGTGGGGAAGCAGTTAATATTTCTTTTTAATTTATTATGTCAAACACCTCACATTTTTAGTGATCTCAAAAAAATAAATGTATTGTTAGCGAATTATTATCAAGACCTTTTAGACAGTCAATTATGGCATGTATTAGAGAAGCTTGACGAGAAAGGTGTTGCTGCAATTTTAGACATACCAACTTTTGTGAACTTAAATTTATTATTAGAACGAATGAAAAATGGGGGGGAGTTGGGAGCATATATACCAGGTTTTTATTCTAGTGATGATCAGTTACGTCATACTATTGAGGATTTGGTGTTTTTTGATAAAAGAACAAGTGAAGCACAAGAATATGTTGGGGCGTTGTTAAGAACAGACCAATTGGTGTGTAGGGTTAAATTTTACGCAAAAATAGAAGATATGTCTTTTTTAGATACCAGAAACATTTTCTCCGCACATTTTACCAAATTTTTAAGAATTCATAAACGCCGAAATTTGTTGAGATGCCTTTCAGGTTATTTTCTCATTTGGTTAGGCAATGAGTTTGAACATACTTATGTATTTAAAGAAGAGAATCCATATGTTGATGTCGTATTTTTCATTAAATATGAATATGGGTTTAATTATGAAAACTTTAAATCTGAGCTTTTAACTGCATGGCAAGAATTTAAAGAAAAAAAGATGTTGTTGGGAGGGAAAAGTGACATTTTTGGAATGACTGACCTAAAGTATGAACACTTGATGCATTCAATAGACGCATTAAATTCTTCATTTGTCATTGTTGAAAAGAGTGATAAAAAGATGAAGAGGTTGGTGGTCGAAAAGCTGCTACCTTATTTTACTTATAGGCATTTTTATTTACCTCAAACTTTCAAAGACGGGAATGTTAAATCAGGCAAAATTTTTACTAAAGGTACAATTAAGGTTAAGAAGAAATAGCGTAACTTTAGTTTGTGTAGCTAGCTTAGATTTCACGTAATATACAGAGGTCTACAAGCTTTGGTTCTCATAAGTAAGATTACTTTACTTTGTTGCTCTTAGTGGGTTTTTAATATAATGAATATATATTTTAGTATATTTATTATATTAACCACTTAGGTTTATTACATACCATTTATTTGTATGTAAAAGATAACTTAATGCCTAGTGATATGTGTTAAACATTCACTAGGATATTATATGTGCTTAATGCTATCAAATGATAACGAATCAAAAGTCTTGATTGATGTAGATCAGTTTATACAGTCAATCTATAAAAATGAACTTAATGAAACTTTATTTAAGAATATATTGAATGATCTAGTTCCTAAGTTCAAAGCAGTTTATAAACTTCATTTGAAGTACAGTGAGAGTATCTGTGTCTTTAAGAGAATGGTATGTTCATTAGATAAAATATTGTTAGGACATAAGGGCATTGATGATTTAAGTAATTTCGAATTGCGTTACTTATGGAACAATGCTTTAGCTTATTCTCAGGATGTTAATTTAGAGTTACTAGGGTTTAAGAATCAAGAAAAAAGAAATCGTAATGGTTTAGAAGAGTACCTAATTCAACTGACTAAACACTACTCGAAATTGCTGTTTATACGCATTGATTTAAGTATAGCACTAGATCATCAGCATGAAGTTGGTATAGAACAGTTTAATCATTACCTACGCATCTTCATTAACCGTGTACAGAATCAAGATACTTGCTTTAAAGACTTACAGGGTTACGCATGGGCAATAGAGCAGGGTGAGAAAAAGGGGTATCACTGCCATGTATTGCTTATCTACGACGGACATAAACACCAAAAAGATTTCGGTATGGCCATACAGGTTGGGCAATGTTGGACTAAGATAACAGAGAGTAAAGGTTACGTCTTTACTTCAAACTCTCCTGAATACAAAGAACGCTTTAATCAAAAAGGTATTTTAGGCATTGGTATGATCCACCGTAACAAGCCTGAACAGGTACAAAATGCAATTAATGCTGCAATGTATCTGGTCAATCCAGAAAAAGACCAGCAGCATTTACGAGTTAAAACACAGAGAATGCGTAGCTTTGGTAAAGGGCAGTATGAGATTGATAAACGTCGAGGCTGTACCGTAAACGTTTTAAAGGAATGTGTTGGTTTCAAACTATGTGAAGCATACCCTTGATACAGAATGCATGTGTAATGTATTACAGCATTACACATGCTATGTAGAATGAATTAGTTTGATAAGCTTGTGTTTAAATTGCGGATTGAAATAAAAAGCCAGTCTTTGATGTAGAAAATTTCTCGTGAAATAGCATCATAAGCATCAGTTGTTATTCCCAAGTAGAAATGTCCTACCTAATAACCAAATAGAAATGTCCTATATGGACATTTCCAAGTCAAGCACAGGATTCAGATTTCGTTGTTGAATTGCTGTTTTCTGTGCACGTCTGCTTGGCATCTTTTGAGAACGATTACGTTTGTTTTGCTGTTCCAGTTCTTCATGCTGTTGTTGAATATGCAGCAATACAGAACTTAAACGTTTATTCTCAACAATCTCTCGCTGGTTAAGCTGACTTAATTTATCGAAGATGCTGTAATTGATCTTCCGTCCTTCATGCATGATCGCTACAGTACCATCCGGATATTCTAGAAACTCAAGATATTTACCGATCAGCTTCTGATTTTCTTGGATATTATCCAGAATATATACACATTTATCATAAGTAATGGTCAGGCTATTGGTGACTCTGCGGGGTTCACGCCAAGTAAAAATATCATCTAATTCTTCAGCTGTTTCAGTGACAGTCCGGTGGAGATCCTTAGGATTAAAGGCCATCTTGGCAAATTTACGATTAAATTGCTCAATAAAGCAGGGCAGCCAGGCATTGGCATCTGCAATCGAACTGATAGCTTCTAAGCGCATCTCCTTAATCAGACGATCCTGAAGCGTTCTATTGGCTCGTTCTACACGTCCTTTGGCCTGTGGTGAATTGGCGAAGATGATATCGATATTGAGCGTACTGAGTACTCGCCCAAATTGGGTAATCTTGGTGTCTTTCTTGCTGCTTTGATTTACCCTAAAGACTGAATGTTTGTCGCTGTAAAACGCTAAGGGCTTACCGTGCTGTTCAACATACAAACGTGTCGAAATCATATAGTCAAAGGTTGATTCTGACTCACAGAAGCGTAAATGCTGTAATTTGCCTGTGGCATCATCAATAAACACCAGCAGACAGCATTTAGCAGCACGCCCTTCGAACCAGTCATGGTGAGAGCCATCAATCTGGATCAGTTCACCATAGCAATCCCGGTTATATCGAGGCTGATATGGGCGTTTCAGGCGCTTGGCGCGAGGAATCCACAAGTCGGCTGCAATCATCCAAGAACGCAGGGTTTCTACTGAAAGATCGAATCCATGTACGGTGGTGAGCTTTTCATGCGCTAAAGTGGGTCCGAAACCATGGAGTTGGTCAGAAACAATATTGAGGCACTTGAGTCTGAGTTCTTCAGGAAGTTTGGAATTGCTGGTTTGGCCACGACCGGCATGGGCTAATGCAGCTGGACCTTGAGCTTTGTATTTCTGCAGTAAGCGTCTGATCTGACGTTCTGAGATATGAAGTAGCTGAGCAGCCTGGGATTGAGTTATGCGTTGATCGCAGATTTCCTGCAAGACCGACAATCGTTTAAGTTCTTTATCCGACATAGACACCAACATATCAAACCGTCCGCTTCGATAATCGCAAAAGCGCATATTCTAAAAGCGGACATTTTTACTTTGGAGAAACCGGACATTTCTATTTTGGAGTTACAATCAGTACTTCGTATAAGCTCTATTATGTTAAATAGGTTTTTTATCTTTTTGATAAGATATATTGAAATATAATTTTTTTTGCATGGTGATTGCTTGGTTTCTTCTTTAAAGGATTCAATTTCGAGTTCTGGTTTTTTAATAATAGATAATGTTAATAGTATGGATGACGTTTTAGATATAACACAAAGTTTAGGTGAAATTCGTACCCTAAATAAAAAAGATATTCAGGTAATACAACCATCGACAAAAGAAAAATCTAAATCTAAATCATTCAGCTATTTTTATGGTTTTGAAGACTTTCCACTACATAACGATACTGTTTTTTGGGAGCAACCAGCAAGATATATCATGTTTTATATGCAAGAAAAATCCAATACAAGCACCATTATTTTAGATAGAAATGAAGTAAAGAAAATTTTAAATATTTTTTTTAATAAGAAACCTATTTTTCTGAAGAAAAAGGAAACAGGAATTTCTTATAGTTTTCCTTTACTTGGTAATAGTAATGAATATATTTGCTATGATCCATGTTACATGAAACCTATTAATGATGATGCTAAGCTTTTTGTACAAGAACTTGAAAATAGCGTCTCTAAAGCAGTACCTATTCAGTGGATTGGAAATCGATTAGTTATAATTGACAATTGGTATGTTCTTCATGGGCGAAAAGCAGTTGATTCTGCTGATTTTGATAGAAAATTATTTAGATTTTATAGAGCATAAGAATGAGTTGGGAAAAAGTTGATTTATGGCCAAAAGCTGTACTTTATATGGAATATGCTTCTGCTGTTGATAAAGATAGTCCTCAATTTGGATTATGGTGTGCTTTATCTTTAGAGATATTAGCAAGATCAGCTATTGCAAATATAAATCCTGTTTTATTAGCGGAGCCAGATAGGGATCATAAACACCTACTAAATATACTTGGGCTAAGTAGCTTGCCAGGGCATTCTGCAAAATCAATAGGAACAGTACAAGTTTTATCACTTTGTAAAATATTAATCCCAAATTTTTTAGATGAGGATTTTAAATTTTCTACGTCATTTGCGAATATGAGAAATGAAGAGCTACATACAGGATCAGCCGTATTTGCGACACAAAAATCTTCTCAATGGGCTCATAGTTTTTATAGATGTTGCAAGATTTTAGCTGAAGCCCAATCTGAATCATTAGAAAGCTTATTAGGAAATGATGAAGCTTTATTTGCGGCAGAGATACTTAACAAAAAAGAAGATGCTGTTCTTAAACAAGTAAGACAATTAATTACATCTTATCAGGTGGTTTTCGATGCTAAGTTACAAAGTGAAAAAGATGATTTGGCTAAAGCTGCTGAGGACAATAGTAATAAGTTGAGTTCACAAGGCCATCATAGAGTGACTTGCCCAGCCTGTAAATCAATGGCGACAGTGACAGGAAAAGCGTTTGGAGCAGAAAGAGTAATTAATGAGGAAGATAGTATTGTAACAAAGAGAACTGTTCTTCCAACTGATTTTGAATGTACTGCATGCGGATTAAAAATTAGTGGTTATGGAATATTAACGGCAATAGGTCTTGGTGATAGTTTTACTCATAGAACAGATTATACTCCACAAGAATATTATGAATTAGTTGATCCTAATGATTTCGATGCAATGAGTTATTTTGCTGAAGAACATGGATTTTATCATTTTAGTAATGATTAATAACTACTAAAAAAGGGAAGCTGATAGCTCCCATTTTATCGATGATTCTTTAATTCTGTCAGCATTGCATCCCGAAGAATCTCATTCATACGAGTTTGATAGCCCTTACCTTAAGTGTCTCTCAAGCAGAAAAATAAGGAAAGGCATTAGCGAATGCTGCTCTTAATTTGTAATTTTGGGATTTAAGCCAAGAAATAAAAAATAGTTATTTCTTGGCTTTTATTATTGATTTTAAAAAATCAGTTTTACGTTAACTTATGGAATATCAAAAATGGTTTGCCATTCAGAAGGACTACCCATAGAAAACTGGTCATCTTCAGAATCAGAATCCCATGCGCCAAAAAAATCTTCAGTCATACCTTCAGTCATAGTGAAATTTAGTGGTTGAGGGCTAGGCATCTTTCGCATTAAATAAGACAACCGATAGGCGTCTTCATTGTCAAAAAAATAAAACCCATCAATCACTATGTGGGCTATTTTTACTGCATGAGAATCATCAGGAATAATAAAGCTTTCTTTGGCAGCATATTTATCCAATGCTTGACGCAATAGCTCGGAGTTAAATTGAGCTACTTCTGCAAGAGTAGTTAATATTTGTTCAAGATCAAGAGTATCTGATAAGTTCGAATCTCCACTGGATGGAATGCGATAAGATATTACTTCCCTTTGAGCTTTTAATTTTAATGTCTTCTGTTTGAATTCTTCTGCTGTATTAGAGTTGAATCGTCCTAACCAACTAAAAGCTAATTTAATAGCTTGAGAATGTGAAATAGTAATAAGTTTACCATCATTCCAGCATTCAGTTGGTAAGGTATAAACTATAGCTCGGGCAAGTGATAAAACAGCATAATATTCAAAATATGAATTTGCTAAACGCATATTTTTTTCGGTAGAAAATTCTAAAGCTTTTAGAAGAGCAGTAGCATTTAAGATCATTTTTGTTGATAGATAGTGTCGGCAAACCCATTCTGAATTTAATTCAGGAGTCCAATTCTTTGCTAAAGTATTTTCATATGTATTAGAAATTTGCTTTGCAACACTACCAAATTTAGCGGATTCGCATAAATCTAATAATTCACGATATGTATATTGTAATTCCATTTTAGCCCTAAGTTTTAATCTATATATTTATCAATTATATATAATTAATGGCATAAATAACTTTGTATAAAAAATGGATAATTAAAATTAAGTTTATCTAAAATTAACATAATACAGGTTATACGAAATTCTTTAAATTTTCCTATAAGCATCAATATGTTAGTAAAAGCTGTCCTAGGGTTCAGCGTACTAGAACGGCTTTTTCATGATTCTTCACGTTCCACGCTTTCGATATGATCATTGCTTCACAAATTTGTTTATCTCAGTTAAACAAATTTTGATTGATTATAGGCGGGGAGTATTTCTTAGTTTAACCAATCTGATTAGCATAAGTCCCGTTGGTTGTACTGATGCTGACTTCATGGATGTGCTGGATTTTACAGCATAGGTAACCAAAGCCATTGAGCTCTTCAGCATGCATGCTGATCTAGTTGTGTTTAGGCTCAGCGCTGACCAGAGACCCTTTTAAAGCTGAAGGCATCACCTGACTCACATCTTATATCCTTCAATCTTCTGTACAGTGGCTGTTACACCACTGATTCAGGTTCGGCTAAAGTAAGAGCTGCAAATACAGTTAATGCCTAGGCAATTAAATTAGACTGAAGTTTCTGTGAGGTTATTCTTCAATAATCGCACGGTGGGTGAGTTTGCCACGTGTGGTATACAGATAAACTTCACTGATTTCATCAGCTGTACAGCCATCCAAAATCAGGTTGAAGGTATTGCCATAGTAGACTCGCTTAGGAAATTCGACTGTATACGGTTCTACGCCAATGATCTTGCAGTTTGGATTGTTCATTTCGACTTTATCTAGTACATCGTCAACTTCAGAGACCACTTTTAAGCGTGTGCTGTCTAAGACAGTAGACGTAATGACTGTAAATCCAACATAAGTATCGGCAGGTCTGAACTTCACTTCAAGCGCTTCGCCCGGCAGCAGTTTTCTTTTGAGTTGTGGTGGTGGAATATCAATATTTTCAGCACCTTCATAAATGCTGTCTGGGTCATAGCGGTCATGGGCTATCGCAGCCGCTTCAGCTTCGCGTTCTTTAGCTTGAGTCTTAGCTACATTGTCATTGGGCTGAGCATAGGATTCATGCTGTGCCGATTCGGTTGTGGTATCTGTTGCAGGGGGCGTGCTTTCAGGGGTTTTATTACAGGCGGTGAGCAGGGTAAAAATCGCAGCCGTGATGATCAGTTTTTTCATGGCGAAATATCCTTTTAAATCGAGTATGGGGGAATCCAAAGGGCAGGCTTACTGAGCTGCAAACTGGGTACGTTGCACATATTTCAGAACGCTTAACCCTTTGACATACAGCCATCGGTCATTAAAATTCTCAGCACGATAATCAAAAACTTGATACGCAAAGTCATCAAGGTCCAAGAGTTGCTGCTCATGTAAATCTTTGCCTTCTCGAATGAGGGCATTCAAATCACCGCTGTAGATGAAATAACGCAGTGGGTCATCTTTAGGGATGATCTGCCATTGTTTGCTCAGTGCCACAAACGCATTGCAATTTACATTGCCCTCACAACGTTTCACTACAGGTGCCGTGGATGGATTGTTGATGAGTGCCATCACTTGATTCATATCGGCATGGCTGAGACTGGAGCCAGATAAACAGGCTGCAATTGCCCCATATTGAAGAATGGTTTTGATTTGTTTATTCATGAAGTTAGATCCTGATTATTGTTGTTAGATACTTTATAGAGCGCGCAGCAATGGCTTGACCGCAATGTTTTAGACGAATCTGTCCATCACAATGACAATGTATTGTGCAATTCCAATGAGCATGGCTGATGATCTACAAAGGTGTAGTTGTGCCGAATTACTCCGTCAGTGGATTGACGAGATCAGGCAACGTACCATAGAGATGGAGCACGGGCGGGGAATACGTAGCAAGAATAAAAACAGTCATGATTGACTCCTTGGAATTATAAGAAGTTCTACCGCATCACTGCTAAATAATGGTGGCAGAACGAAAGAGGGTTAGCAGACTGGGATCCAAGGAACCAGCACACCCGAAGGTGTCCCCCTTCCGTCCTACCATTAAGAAAAAAGGGGGACGAGTGAGTTCCCAAAAAATAGTTAGACTATTTTCTGCTCGGATCAACGGTCTGCTAAAACCGACTGGCAATGTAGGCCAGCAAGCCCATCATAATGCCAAGCTGAAAGCGGGTCAATTTCATTTCTTAATGCTTAAACCACTGTGGCTTAAATAATACTCAAAAACAGATTGTAAATAATTTCAGATACATAACACCTGAATGAAGCAGAAGCTGAACATTAATTTCATCTCAGGATGAATGTGCAGCGGAGCGATAGCACCCATATTCAGGAGTTTTTTTTATGCCGTATCGAGATTTTGATCAGATGGAAGATGCCATGTTTCCGCAGCGTGAACCGATCAAGCCAATGATGCAGAGCTTAGGTCTCAGCAATGCACCGACCACTTTAGCTGTGCTGGGCATGTCGTTGGCAAAGTCATTGGGCTATTCACCTTTCATTGGCGGGATTGCAGGAGCCATGCTGGGTGGCGTGATTCTCGTGATTGCGGATCAGACACAGGCCGCTTGCCGTCCTCCATTGCACAAATAACACGTATCTAATTTCTACTTCTTCGCACATTTCAAAATATTCATTATTTACAATCAGGATTATTTTATGGCACATCAACTTGAACAAATGGCCTATGTAGGCCAAACCCCTTGGCATGGCTTAGGCAACCCACTGACTCAAAACCAACCGATTGAAGTCTGGGCACAGCAAGCGGGCATGGACTGGCGGATTGAATCCTCTAACGTCAGCTATATGGCTCAAAATCAACGGGGTCAAAGCATCATCATGCCCTATGAGGAACAACGGGTGTTATACCGTTCTGACACGCATGCACCGTTATCTGTAGTCAGTCAGCGTTATCAGGAAGTGCAACCGAAACAGATTCTAGAGTTCTACCGAGACCTCACTGAACAATCAGGCTTTGAGTTAGAAACCGCTGGGGTGCTGAAAGGCGGGAAGAAATTCTGGGCTTTAGCACGAACAGGACAGACTTCTGCTTTAAAAGGCAAAGATGTCAGCAATGGCTATATTCTCTTAGCCACAGCTTGTGATGGCACCTTAGCGACTACCGCACAATTTACCTCTATCCGTGTGGTATGTAATAACACCTTGGCGATTGCCTTGAAAGGACAAAACTCAAGTGCAGGTATCGTCAAAGTCCCACACAGTACCAAATTCGATGCGCAAAAGATTAAACGACAATTGGGGATTTCAGTTCGTGCATGGGACGAGCACATGTATGAAATGAAACAACTCAGTCAACGTAAAGTCACACAGACAGAAGCAGCAGCTTACTTTGATGCTGTGTTTAACAACACTAGCCTAAGCAATGCGGACCAAGACGAGGGCATTATTCAGTTCTATCGTAATGTGGCATCACAAGCTAACCACACAACGAAAGCTGACAACAAGACTGAACCGAATGGACGAGCAATGTCTAAAGTCATGACCATGTTTAATGGACAAGGCCGTGGCGCAGAACTCAGTTCAGCCAAAGACACTGCTTATGGCTTGTTGTGCTCAATCACGGAATTTGCAGACCACGAGCGACGTGCCATGAGTCAGGATTATCGCTTAGATTCAGCATGGTTCGGTGCAGGCGCAGGCCTTAAGCAACGTGGACTCGAACAAGCACTACGTTTAGTTGTTTAAGTTTCGATTCAGATTCAGGATTTAAGATCAGGACATGAGATCAATATGATCCTGTAAATCTCCCTAAGCCCAAACACCTCTTTGCCACATCTCCAGATGTGGCTTTTTTTATGCCCAAAATTTAACAATGACAGGAAATCAATATGAACTCAGCCGTAATTCACCCAAGTCACACCAAAGCCAATATCCATGCCGACCGTCCAAAACTGTTTACCGCAAAACGTTTCGTAGAGACGAAAAATATGACTCAAGCCGAATGGCTCGAAGTCCGTAGACAAGGCATTGGTAGCAGTGACTGTGCCGCAGCCTGTGGACTCAATCCCTATATGTCGATGTTAGAGCTGTGGATGATCAAGACAGGTCGGATTCAACAAAACATTAAGGATGAAAGCGAAGGTCACGCACCTTTATATTGGGGCAAGCAGTTAGAGCCGCTCGTTGCTGAATACTACAGCATGCATACCAAATATAAAGTGCGTCGAGTCAATGCCGTATTACAACACCCTGATCCCGATAAGTATTTCATGTTGGCTAACTTGGACTATTCCGTGGTGGGTAATGCAGAGGTTCAAATACTGGAATGTAAAACCGCAGGGGAATATGGGGCCAAGCTCTGGCGCGATGGTGTGCCTTTATACGTACTCTGTCAGGTACAACATCAGTTAGCAGTCACAGGCAAGCAAGCGGCACATATCTGTGTGCTGATCTGTGGGCATGAAACCCGCATCTTCAAAGTGACGCGTTCTGAGTCTGTGATTCAACACATCGTCAATGCTGAACGCTACTTCTGGGACTGTGTGGAAAAGGATACCCCACCTGAAGCGGATGCCAGTGAGTCGGCAGCCAAAGCGCTACAGTTACTTTATCCAGAACATGTACCACTCTCTACGACAGACTTATCTGAAGATGAGCAAGCCAATCAACAGTTTGAACAACTGATTCGAGTGCGTAATCAAGTTGAGAAATACCAACAGCAATTTGAGCTACTCAAGCACCAATTACAAGGCCAGATGCAAGAGGCTGAGCGTGCCACCTTTAAAGCGGGCTCAGTGACATGGAAGAAGTCAAAAGACTCGATCAGCTTGGATAGCAAGGCTTTACTCAAATCACACCCTGAATATCTCAACCAGTACCCACAAAGCAAGCAGGGCACACGGCGTTTTAACATCTATTGCCATGATGACTAAAGGCTTTATTCAACTCAGCGCATATCTGCAAAAAAGCGCAAAACAGCCCCCGCTCCCTGTAAGCACCGAGGTACTTACAGAGAACAAAATGGACTGAATTGCGCAGATGTTTATGCATTTGAAAATAAATGATTTCTACATATCAACCAGACAACAGTCAAAAATAACTTGAGGACATCAATATGATTAAAGGTTTAGCCATCACACCGCCAATACTAGGACGGATCAGTATCGGTAAAATGGTAGAGAAAAATGGTAAGCGCGTTCCTGAAAAAGATGACCAATTTACCATTACTAGCCAAATCCAAAATAAAGAGGGTTGGGTCAAACACCCCTTAGATGAGCAACTACGAGCTAAAGCTCAAAATCAAAAACTCAGAAGCATTCCAGTCCGCATGATCTTTAATGATCCTGAGCTGAACTTACGTGCAGAGTACAGCTTATTTGACCGACAGACAGGGCGTCCCGTGTGTATCGGCAATGGTGAAACTTGCCAGCGCTTAACCAATCAAGGGGTTGAGCATCATCCATGCCCATCTCCTGATTTATGTTCATTGGCACAAGGAGGATTGTGTAAACCCTATGGCCGGCTGTATGTGAATTTAGATGAGTCGGATGAGTTTGGGACTTTCGTTTTTAGAACCACTGGTTTTAATAGCATTCGTACCTTAGCTGCACGACTCAGTTACTACCATGCAGCATCGAATGGATTGCTGTCCTGTTTACCGCTACAACTCACACTTCGAGGTAAGTCCACCACACAAAGTTATCGAACTCCTGTGTATTACGTGGATCTGATTTTACGTGAAGGCATTCATTTACAAGAGGCGATTCATACAGCCAAAGAAATTGATCAAAAAAGTAAGCTGTCAGGTTTTAACCAAGCTGCTTTGGATCAGATGGCTCGGCAGGGTTATGGCAATGCGAAATTTGAAGTAGATGGGGAGGAAGGCGAGGTGATTGTTGATGAATTTTATGTTGAAAATTCACCACAGCAAGAGCAGAAAAAAGTTCATGACTTCAAGCAAGTGCAGGATGTTCAGAAAGGTTTGCAGCAGTCTGTCAGCGTAGTGAATTGAGGCCTAAGTAAAACGCGAAAGTTAATTTTTACGAATCGCTCAATCATTTGAGCGAATTGCCGCTCGCATTAAAAATCAGGAGTAAACATCATGAATGCGATCACAGGCCAAACTTTTATAATGAATCAAATTATTAACTTGAAAGATGTTATACAGGTTACAGGTTTAAGCCGTGCAACAATTTACAACATTACTAATCAAAGACATAAGCAATATGATCCAACTTTTCCGAAACAAGTTAATTTAACTGTTGGACGGGTTGGGTGGTCAGCTTTGGAAATCCATATATGGATCGAAAGTAAGTTGGCAAGCAGAAAATAATTAAGAGCGTTCTTCTACTTTTTTTTGTTGTAAGGCATATTGTAGGTTGATTAGCACTATTGATTTTGTTTGAAAAATAAGCATTTTCTACATTTGAAACCTTCTAATAATTCAAATGTCTACCTATCCATTAACCTTGAACAAACGTATTTGAAGTTCTTAAATAGTAATTGTGAAAGCATAAAATATATAAATTCCGTTCTAGATCTATGATTACTGGAACGGAATTTATAAAGTCCTTAGATAATTTAAACCATTAATTTAAATACTCTGCAGTTGAGATAACTTCAGCATAAGCAAATTCAAAAGCTGCCATTAGTGTTGCATGAACATGACTTGCAGGTACTTTAATACCATTAAACTCTAAGTCTAACGTTGCACAAGCATCATGAATCACTTTTACTTTATAACCAAAATCAGAGGCAGCACGTACAGCAGCATCTATACACATATGGCTCATAGCTCCAATTATAACTAACTCGGCTATGCCATTTTTATCTAAAGCTTCTTTAAGGTCAGTGTTTAAGAATGAGTTGACGTAATTTTTAACAATTATAGTTTCATCTACATTTGGCTTAACGGCATCTTGAAACTCAATGCCATTTGAACCAGGTTCAAATGCAGGAAATTCACCATTAGCAAAAATATGTTGGACATGAATTACTTGAGTACCTTGTTGACGGGTTTTAGCAATTACTTTTACTGCATTAGCAGCAGCTTGTTCAATATTTACCAATGGTAATTTGCCTGTAGGTAGATATTCATTTTGTAAATCGATAACTAATAAAGCTGATTTTGACATGATCATTCCTCTATTTTAGAGCCTTGGGGTTCAGTTTTTTTGCAATTTAAATTTTATAATGTGCACTAATTAATTCACTACGTTATTAGGTAAACCATATGCATCTGCAATCAGTTCAGTAGAACGGTAAATAGCTTCAGGTGTATGACCCAAATTAATTACCATTAGCTCATTTGCATGTATTCGTTGCTGCCATTCATCCAACTGTTCAATGACTTGTCTGCCAGTGCCTTTCATGATCTTACGGTCCCACATGCGCATTAAACGTAGCTCAGTGGATGCGTAATGATACTGCTCTGCTTCATCAGGAGTCGGTACTACAAATGATCTACGTGTTACCATTCGCATCATTGCATGAGCATATGACCATGCTTGACGTTTTGCCTCAATAGGATCATCAGCTGCCATCACCCCGAAACTTGCAATAACATAGGGTTCTGCAAGTGCTTTCGATGGCCTGAATTTTTCACGATAGACTTCAACAGCAATTTCTAAGTTTTCATCAGCCAAATGTGCTGCAAAAGCAAAAGGAAAGCCACGTTCAGCTGCCATACGGGCAGAATAGGTCGAAGAGCCAAGTAACCAAACAGGTGGGCGTTCAAATGAACGTGCTATGCCATTTTCTAGATCTTGTCTTGGACCTGGAACTGCATAAACATTTTCACTATATGACGCCTTTTTTGAAAAACTATCATCTAAAAAACACAATAATTCTTTAAACTGACTTGGAAAATCTTCTTTATTGATTTGACCACGACGTAATGCGGTAGCTGTTTCTATGTCTGTTCCAGATGCGCGTCCAATACCTAAATCGATACGTTCAGGTGCTAAAGCAGTTAGTAACCCAAATTGTTCAGCAATAACTAAAGGTGGGAAGTTTGGTAACATCATGCCACCTGCACCTAGTCGAATACGTTGAGTTTCACCAATTAAACGTGCCAGCATAAGTGCAGGTGATGAAGTGGTTACACCAGGTAAAGAATGATGCTCTGCCACCCAGTAACGATTAAAACCGCGACGATCCACTAATTTTGCCAGCTCAATACTTGCAACTAAGGCTTGCTGAGCAGAATAGCCTTTGCCTGCCATAACAAAATCTAAAATAGATAAAGGTGTGGCGGCTGTGCCATAGCATTTACCTACGATCTGACTTTTCATTTTAAATACCCAATTTCACTTAATTATTGTTGATGATCTAAAAATAGATTCAACAGAACATGACTTAGTGTGAATGATGGTGAAAAAACATTCTATTGACCTAAAAGACATCTTTCGATAAATTTGGGACATTATTTTTAAGTGTATTTTTATGACGACTAAAGTGGCTGTTCTCGCTTTTGAAGGTGTAAGTTTATTTCATCTTTCCATCCCTTCATTGGTATTTAATGCTTTGGATCAATCTAAAAGTGAGCAGAGTTACAATGTCTTTTATAGTGCTGAAAAGCCCGGTTTTGTAAGGACGGAGCAGGGTATACGTATTGAAGTTGATATGGGTCTAAATGCAATTTCAACAGCGGATATTGTGATTATTCCTGCTTGGAAAAACCCAGAACAACAAGTATCGAAAGAACTTATAGTTTGCTTAAAACAAGCATATCAACAGGGAGCTATCCTTGTTGGTCTATGTTTGGGAGCTTTCGTTTTAGGGGAGGCAGGCTTATTGGATGGTCGTAAATCAACTACTCATTGGATTGCTAGAAATTCATTTCAACAACGTTTTCCAAAAACTCAATTTTGTTCAAATGTACTGTATATAATTGATGAAAATATTATTACTTCAGCTGGGACTGTGGCTGCTATTGATTGCTGTCTAGATATTATACGCAATTGCCATGGTGCAAATGCTGCTAATCATGTTGCACGAATGTTGGTAACATCACCCCACCGTCAAGGGGGCCAAACTCAATACATTGAAAGGCCTATCCCGCAATTACCATGTGAAGGACGTTTAACTGATGTTTTGGAATGGGCAAGAGAAAATTTATCAGAATCAATAAGTGTCGATAATCTGGCTAATATGGCAAGATTGAGTCGTCGTACATTTACACGGCACTTTCGTGCTGCAACTGGTACAACCGTAATAAAATGGCTGAATGCCGAACGAGTTGCACGAGCACAGCAATTACTTGAGACTACAGATATATCGATAGAGTCTGTAGCTGCTCACGTAGGATTCAGGACGGCATTGTCTTTAAGACAACACTTCTCGGAACAATTGAATATTTCTCCGTCAGCATATAGAAAGAGTTTTACAAAGCATAGGGATTAAAACTTGGCTATTTATTTTTATATTTAGTATCTATTTAAAGCATAAATGAGAGCAAAATAGTGAAAACTAAAATATCTGAATTGTTGGTATTTCAGTCTCAAGTATAAGTCATCTTATCTGGAAATTGTTCTAAGGCACAGTAAAATAAGAAAGGATATTAAGATATTTCTATTTAATGATGATTAAAACTCATGGGTTGAATATTTTTTCTCACTTTTTATTCAAGCTTTTATATGACATTTTAGTGCGAAATGGTCTTATACAGAAATTAGAGGGGGAGGATGTGAGGAAGTATGAATCAAGATTTGGACTATTGATAGTTTAATCTGGGTTCTATGTAAATGGAAAAATAGGACAAATTAGGAGTGTCCATGAAAATCAAACCATTGCCACCCATGAATAGCTTGATTGTATTCGAGGCAGCTGCTCGCCATCTTAGTTTTACAAAAGCTGCTGATGAATTAACTGTCACGCAAGGGGCTATTAGTCGACAAATACGACAATTGGAAGAGTACTTAGGAAAAGAATTATTTATTCGCGCGAATCGAAATATTTTTTTAACCCCTACAGGATTGCAATATTATCAAACGATTTATAGTTCTTTATTGAATGTTGCGCAGGCAACAGCTGAAATTAAGAAATGGCAGGGTGAACACCAAATTACAGTTGCAACTACCAATGCAATGGCTGCACTTTGGTTATTGCCTAAAGTAGCCTCTTTTCAACAACATAATGAAGGTGTCGATTTAAGAATTTTGACTACAGAGAATATATCTGACTTACATAAAATGGATTTTGACTTGGCCTTATTTTATTGTCGAACGCCACCAGAAAAGATGACGGTTACGACATTATTTCCTGAAGAAGTTTTTCCTGTATGCAGCCCAAGTTATCTTGCTCAATTTAAAGATCAAATTAATCCAGACATCATATTTGGTAAAACTTTGTTGTATTTAGATGATTCTCAAAAAGACTGGATTACATGGTCAGAGTGGTTTGAGGCGGTTAACTTGCCTGTAGTGAAGCCAAAAAATAGAGTGAACATTAATAACTATCCTATGTTATTACAGGCAGCGATTAATGGACAGGGAGTGGCTTTAGCATGGGGATCATTGGTTGATGACTATCTTAAAGCTGGAACTTTAATCCGTCCTGTCGAGACTATACTCCGTACTAAAGCTAACTTTTGTATGTTAGAACCAGCAGATCGTGGAATGATACCTTCGAGTGTGAAGCATTTCCGTAATTGGTTATTAGAGCAATTACCAGGGCAAGTTGGGCAAAAGGGTCTGAATTAATAGAATGAAGGTAAACCAAGTTTGGAGAGAGAGGTGAAAATTCTTCCTCTCCATAACTTTGAATTAAACTGTGTTAATTGGAAATTAATTTTCTAAAAGTCGTGACTCAAAAGGATATAAAGTTAAGACTTCAGGGCCATTTTCGGTAATTAAGACTTGATTTTCAAGTTTAACACCCGGCCCACCTTGTTTATGGCCTACGTAGCTTTCAACACACATCACCATACCGGGTTCTAAAATACCATCATAACCATAGCTGTCCCATGCATCCTTAAAGTAGATACCTGGTGCTTCGTCACATAGCCCAACGCCATGATAAAGAAAAGAGTAATGGTTATATTCAAGAGGGTCGTATTGTAAAGCCTTATGAGTCAATTCTTTAAAGGTGATACCTTCACGCAATAATTCGGTGTTTATGTGAATTTGGTCGTATGCCATTTGATAAATGCGTTTCTGTTCCACTGTTGGTGCTTGATCGCCGCATAACCATGTTCGTGAAGTATCTACACAAATGCCGTAGGCACCAATCATATCTGTATCAAATCCGACTAGATCACCATTTTGGATAACTCTTCCACTACATTCTTGATACCAAGGATTGCAGCGGGGGCCAGAAGATAATAAACGAGTTTCAATCCATTCACCTCCACGGGCAATATTTTCAGCATGCAAGTATGACCATAAGCGTTGCTCAGAAATACCAGGTTCAAGATGGCTATGCATGACGGCTATGGCTGAATCTGTGGCATGTACTGCACAGCGCATGGCGTTAATTTCGTCTTCACCTTTAATGGCTCGTGCGAGTTCCATAATGACTTCACCATTTTCAATACTGAGGCCAAGGTGTTGTAATTCTCTAATCCCTTCATCATTACATTTATCGACAGCAATTTTTTTGTTGCCTTGACCTAGTTCTAAAACGACATCATAAATTTCATGTGCCCATTTTTTTACTTGTTCATCAATACGAGATCCTGCGCAGAAATAAAACCATGAGATACATGGGCGAATTTGACTCACCACTTTAGAGTGATCAGCTAAGAAATCACAGTGATCAAATTCCCACAACACGACTTTCCCTTCTGCGGAAATATAGGTATAGCGTCCAGCATTATGTAATAGCCACACCTGCATATTCGTCGTACCTGTTGCATAACGAATATTAATGGGGTCATACAGCAAAATACCAGCTAATCCTTGCTGTTTTAATAATGCACAAATTCGATCTAAACGGTATTGGTGCATGCGATCTAAATTAGGAAGTGTAAGACCAGCTTGTTGCCATTCCGATGTGGCTAAGTCGCCAGGACCAATTTGATGCATATTCAAATGTTCAGGATGACGATTGCCAATACGATTTTGAAAGAGTTGCTTACTATTCATTTGATGTCCTTATTCCGTCTTTGTTCTTGTCCATGAAATATTAGTTTTATTACGCAATTTATGATTTGAATAGTGATTATTTTGGTGGGTGATCATGAGTTAAGCTCATGTTTTTTATCTTTTTTAATTAAGTTAAGGAGAATAATTTAAAATTATTCCCCTTAACTTAGATCCGAACCTGAGCTGGGATTATGTTTGTGTTTTAGCTTGGACTTCACTCTCTAAAAGTTTAGGGATGGAAGATTCTTCTTTGATTTCATCTCTTACTGAGTTAGTCGGGTCAGTTGAACCTTCCTTATGAAATGCTTTAAGTAATGCTCCACACATGATGGTTAATAGGATTAGGATTGGGAAACCAAACAGAATCACGGCAGTTTGAATTGCTTTTAATCCACCAACATAAAGTAATCCTAAACTAATGGAGGTCACGAAAAGGCACCAGATGAGTCGGGTTCGAATAGGAGTTTCTTTTTCTGAGCGGGTATCAAGGAAACAGAGAACATGTGTGCCACCATCTTGAGAGGTAACTAAATACGTTATCAGTAGAAGGCATGTTGTAATACTCAGAATCATACCAAACAAACCATCATCAATTGCATCGTATAAAGCAAAGATCGCGAGAGTATTGTCTTTTTGGGTTGCTTGAACAATTGGCCCACCTTTAAATTCAGGCGATGCTTGGGCAATATTGGATGTTTGAGATGTGGTTTCTGTACTTAAGCTTGAGTTTGAACTTACAGGAGTTGATGCTATATGTGTAGTTTGTTGCTTATCAAAAGCTTGGCGAGCATTTTGTTCAACTTTAAGGGCGGAACCACCAAATACACCCATCCAGATAAATGTGACTAAGGTCGGAACAAATAATACACCTGCGATAAGTTGACGAATGGTTCGACCTTTAGAAATTTTCGCAATAAACATTCCTACAAATGGCGCCCAAGTTGACCACCATAACCAATAGAATGCTGTCCACCAATTTTGCCATTCAGAGTCTTTCTGCGCATCAGCCCATAAACTCATGCTAATAAAGTGAGATGAATAGTTCCCCAACCCTTCAATATAAGAGTTAGTAATATATCGTGCTGGCCCGACACACATTAAGATCACGATCAAAATAATCGATAAAATAACGTTCAACTCAGAAATTCGGCGCATACCTGTGCCAATACCGCGAATGACAGATATAGTAGCTAAGCTAGATAGAACGACTAAAATAATAAATTGAGAAGTGACATTAATTCCCAAACCAAAAACCTTGTTCAGGCCTGCATTGATTTGTAGGACACCCATAGCAAGGGTTTGAGAAATACCAAAAGTTGTCACAACAATAACAATAATATCAACTAAATTTCCAATGGGCCCATAGATGCGATTTCCAATAAGTGGATGTAATATAGAGCGTAAAGAAAAAGGTAGACCCTTGCGATATGAAAAATAGCCGATTGCTAATGCTGTAATACAGTAAACAGACCAAGCATGTAGTCCCCAATGAAAAAAGGTGATCTGCATTGCCATGCTAGCAGCTTCATCAGTAAAGCCCTTTGTGAACGGATTACTAGCATAGTGATTCATAGGCTCTGCAACGCCCCAGAAAACTAGCCCTACACCCATAGCACAAGAAAATAACATTGCGATCCACGCAAAGTAACTATATTCAGGTTTATCAGTGTCTTTGCCTAGTTTAATTGAGCCATAACGACTAAACATGATATAGATGAGAAAAAAGCAAATACCTGTTACTGATAATAGAATGAACCACTTTGTATTGTGTAGTAAAGCGCTTGATAAATAAGAAAAAACCTCTGCTGCTTTATCTGCGTACACAGCACAGAATAAAACAAAAATGACCACTAATATTTTCGAAATCACAGATACTGCTGTGTTGGATTCAGAGATCCCTGAAGTACGCATAACTCCTCCTTGGATGCGTGGCAATCAGCTAACCACCTGTTAACTGTTTGTGTTGTCCATAAAAGAGTAGAGATATACCAGAGGTATGCTCAACTCATTTATTCTCATCTCCAAGTGAGTTTTTGTAATAAGTCAATTTTCTAAAGTGCGTAATCAGATGGAAAAAATCACATGATTAAAACTCATGTGTACCGACCAAAAAAGTCGTTTGTCTATCATCAAGATGTTTAACACAATCTCCATGAAGCAGCACATGGTGCTAACGAGTAGTTAATACCAACGCAGGGAGCACTGCGTTATTTAAAGTAAATGGAGATTATCAGATGAATAGTCAAGTTAGCCAGCAACTTATTACAGTTCAGCAAGTCGACAGTGTTTTGAACCCGATTACTGAATCAAGTGGTATGCCAAATATTGCATATACCAGTAATGAATATTTCAATTTTGAACGGGACAATATTTTAAGTAAAACTTGGGTTTGCATCGGATTTGCTTCAGATTTACCTAAAAACAATTATGTGAAGCCTGTAAATTTTATGGGTATGCCTTTGGTAATGATGCGTAATCGTGAAGGTGTTGTTAACGTGTTCCACAATGTGTGTAGCCACCGTGGAATGATTTTAGTGCAAGAAGAAGGCACTATTGAAGGTGTGATTCGCTGCCAATATCATTCTTGGAGCTATGACATCAATGGCAACCTAAAAGGCACGCCTCATGTAGGTGGTATTGGTCAGCATAAAGATGAACGTTTCAAGTGTGAAAAGCATGGTCTAAAAGCGCTCCGTTCAGCCATTTGGATGGACATGGTATTCATTAATATTTCAGGAGATGCTGCATCATTTGATGAACACATTGCACCTGTTACAGAACGTTGGAAAGAATTCTTAGGTGAAAACGATTTAGATTTAATTCGTACCAGTAAAATCGGTTCAACTTTTCAACTGCCTGTAGAAAGTAACTGGAAACTTGCAGTTGAAAACTACTGTGAAGCATACCATTTGCCTTGGGTACATCCTGCCTTAAATACTTACTCGAAGCTTGAAGATCATTACAACATTATGATTGAAGAGCGTTTCTCAGGCCAAGGTAGTTATAAATACAATTTATCGGCAACTGCAGGGACACATTTACCTATTTTCCCAAGCTGGCCTGAAGATAAATTACGCCAAGCGGAATATTTGTCTATTTTCCCAAATGCACTTATTGGTATTCAGGCTGATCATGCCTTTGCGATTATGTTAGACCCAGTTGCACCTGAAAAAACGATTGAAAATCTTCGTTTGTATTATGTTGGCGACGAATCATTAGACCCTAAATATGATGAATGCCGCAAAGCAACTTTAGAATCATGGAAAGTAGTCTTTAGTGAAGACGTTTTTGCAGTTGAAACGATGCAGAAAGGTCGTCATTCCCCGGGCTTTGGTGGAGGTGTTTTCTCTCCTGAAATGGATCTACCAACTCACTTCTTCCAAACATGGTTAGCTACTCAAGCTAAAAAGGCGTTGGAGGCATAACATGCAACACTATCTTAATTTTTTTGATGGTCAATGGCGAGATGCTTCTCGCCAATTGGAAATTATCAACCCAGCAACCGATAAAGTTTTTGCAACAGTAGCTCGTGCAAGTATTGAAGATGCAGATGCCGCGATGGCAGCGGCTCGACGTTGTGTGAATAGCGGTGCTTTAACTGATGTACGTCCTGCAAAACGTACGGCGTGGATGTTAAAAGCAGCAGAAGCAATTCGTGAAATTGCTGAAGAAGGTGCCTTAATTCTGTGTCGAGAAAATGGCAAAAATGTTGATACAGCACGTGAAGAGTTCGATGAAGCAGCCCGCTATTTTGAATACTATGCTGGTATGGCTGATAAAATTGAAGGTATCTCGGTACCTTTAGGTAAAGATTACGTTGATTTCACCTCATATATTCCAATGGGTGTATCAGTTCAAATTGTACCTTGGAACTTTCCTGTTTCGATCTGTGCACGCTCGCTAGCGCCTGCTTTAGCAGCTGGTAATGCGGTTGTAATTAAGTCACCTGAAGTGTCACCTTTAGGGATGGTTTTACTTATCAAAGCTATTGAGAAAGCAGGTTTTCCTCAAGGTGCAGTGAACTTACTATGTGGTAAAGGTTCAGAAGTTGGTGCTCATCTGGTTAAACATCAAGATACAAACCAAATTGTATTTACGGGCTCTGTACCTACAGGTCAACGTATTTTGAAAGATGCGGCTGAACGTGCAACACCTTCTGTAATGGAATTGGGTGGTAAGTCAGCTGCAATTGCGTTTGCTGATGTTGATCTTGAGCAATTACTACGTAGTGTGAAAGTTGGAATCTTTTATAACTCTGGGCAAGTTTGTTCAGCGATGTCTCGCTTATTGATACACCGCAGCCGCTATGAAGAAGTTAAAGCAGCTGTCGTTAATCTTGCAGAGGGTTTAACCGTAGGTATTGGCGAAAGTAATGCTGAACTGACACCTGTTGTATCAAAAGATCAGCAACAACAAATCCTTGCCATGATTGATAAGGCACGCGAAGAAGGTGCAAATATTTTAACAGGCGGGAAAGCAGCAGATCTAGAAGGTTACTTCGTCCTGCCTACCATTATTGAAGCTAAAGATGACATGTCGATTGCTCAACAGGAAGTTTTTGGTCCCGTAATGGTAATTATGCCTTTCGATGACGAAGATCAAGCAGTTGCAATCGCTAATGGTACGGACTTTGGACTTGTTGCAGGTGTATTTGGTGAAAGTTTGAATCAAACACTTCGAGTAGCAAACCGACTTATTGCTGGTCAAGTCTTTGTTAACGAATGGTTTGCAGGTGGTATTGAAACTCCATTTGGTGGAGTTGGTCTATCTGGTTTTGGTCGTGAAAAAGGGCAGGAAGCCATCTACAGTTATGTTCAAACGCGCAATATCGGTATCCGTTTGAAACATAGCGTGTAATTTGTAAGAAATAAGGGAAATAGACACGATGAGAAAGTGGTTATGTATTGTCTGTGGCTGGATTTACGATGAAGCGAAGGGCTGGCCTGACGACGGAATTGCTCCGGGTACCAAATGGGAAGACATTCCTGAAGATTGGATGTGTCCTGAATGTCAGGTTGGAAAAGCTGACTTTGAAATGCTTGATATCACAGATGATGTTCTTGAAGAACCTGCAATTGCTAGTCTGAATGTGATTGAACCAATCGTGATTATTGGAAGTGGTCATGCTGGGTATCAATTGGCTACAGCATTACGCAACCAATCAAAAGAAGTGTCTATTACCCTATTTACAGCAGATGATGGTGCAATTTATAGCAAACCTTCTTTGTCGAATGCTTTGGCATTAGGTAAGGATGGGGAAAGTTTGGTACGAGAGGCAGCTTTAAGTTGGGAACAACGTTTAAATGTGCGTGTTTATGCTCATACACATGTTAAGCAGATTGATCGTGTGAATAAAAAGATTCATACCTCTATTGGCGAATATCCATATGGACGTTTAGTTTTAGCGACTGGTGCAAGTCCAATAACTATTCCAATTCAGGGGGATACCTCTGATGTCTATAGCGTAAATGATTTAGCCGATTACCGTCTTTTCCGCGAGAAGTTAGCAGCTAAACAACACGTTACTATTTTAGGTGATGGATTAATCGGCTGTGAATTTGCCAATGACCTCGCTGCGCATGGTCTTAAAGTGACTGTGGTCGGGTTGGGTCAATCAGCGATGGGGCGTTTAATTCCCGAAGAGTTAGGCTATGCATTACAACATGCCCTTAGTCAAATTGGGGTTGAATGGAAGCTACAGAATAGTATTCAGTCAATTCAGAAGGTAAATGATAGTTATCAAGTTCAGTTACAAGATGGGCAGTTATTGGAGACGGACTTAATTCTAAGTGCAGTGGGTTTACGTCCAAATATCACATTAGCACAAGCAGCAGGCTTAAATACGTCTCGTGGAATATGTACAAGTCTAGATCACCGTACCAGTGATACATCTATTTTTGCCTTAGGTGACTGTGCAGAAGTGGAAGGTCAATGGATGCCTTACATAAGTCCGATTAATCAAGCACTTCCAGCTTTGACGGATAACTTGTTAGGTAGAGCTCAAAAGACTCAATTACAAGAAAGTCCTGTAATTGTAAAGACACCAATTTTACCGCTTTCGCTACTACCTGCAATGGGTGAGGGAAAATGGCATGTTGAACAGCATGATGGTGAATGGTGTGCAGGTTTTTATGATGCCACAGGTAAGTTAACTGGCTTTGCCTTATTGGGACGTCAGTTGCAACAAACTCGTAGTCAATGGCTTGCAAAAATTAACTCTCATCAACCATCAATAGTTTAAGGAAGAACAAGATGATTGCTTTACCGAATGATGATAATACTTGTGGATGGTATGCCGCTTTACCGCCTGCAACACCAGCTAAAAAGTTAGTTGGTACACAAAAAGCCGATTATGCAATTATTGGTGCAGGTTTTGCTGGCTTAGCGGCGGCACGTCGTCTTGCGGAGTTAAAACCAAATGCCCGTATTATTTTAATTGATGCACAACGTGTTGCAGAAGGTGCATCTGGTCGTAACTCTGGTTTTGTGATTGATCTACCTCATAAATTTGCATTAGGGCATCCAGATCCAGCGCATAAGCAAAAGTTATTAAGTTTGAACCGAGCAGCAATTTCTCAATTACAAGGTTTGGTGGAAAAACACAATATTGAATGCCAATGGTCTGCTGCAGGTAAATATCAGGGCGCTATCGGTGAACGAGGTGAAGCACATCTTCATCACTTTGAACACTTGATGAAAGATCTCGGCGAGCCGTTTCGCTGGGTAGAAAAAGAAGAGTTGAAAAAGGTTTTAGGAACAGATTATTACAGCCGAGCGATTTTTACTCCTGGTTCTTATTTAATGCAGCCAGCAGCTTTGGTTCGAGGTATGGGTGAGCATCTACCTGAAAATGTTGAATTATTAGAGCAATCTCCAGTTCGTAGTTTGGATCAGGAGAGTGGTCAATGGGTACTCCAAGGTGATCATGGTTCAATAACCACCCCTAAAGTGCTATTGGCTACCAGCATTTTTACAAAAGAATTCGGCTACTTAAAGAATCGTTTGTTACCTGTTATGACGTTTGCAAGTTGGACTCGTCCTTTAACTGATGAGGAAATGAAGCGTTATCACGGCCAATTGGATTGGGGACTTACTCCTGCTGATCATGCAGGTACTACCTTACGTATGACTGCTGATCGTCGTATTTTGATTCGGAATACCTATAAACATGTACCAAAGTATGGTGCAAATGTGAGTGACGAAACCCGTCGTTGGATTCAAGAAGATCATCGTAAGGCATATTTAGCACGCTATCCAGAGTTAGCAGATGTTCCATTCACCCATACGTGGGGTGGTGTTTATGCAATTTCACGCAACTTCACTAATTTCTTTGGTCAGTTAGAAGATGGTGTGTATGCCAGCGCTTGTGACAATGGGGTTGGCGCTGCATGGGGAACTATTTCAGGAACATTATTGGCAGATTTGGTTGTCGGTACAGACTCCACGGCTTTAAAAGATATCCAGTATGTGACAGGTATGCCAAGTTTAAACCCACCAGAACCATTTTTAGGAATTGGGGTAAAAACGCGTATTGCATTTGAAAAATGGCGCAGTCGTAGTGAATTGTAATCAGGATAAAGATATGAAAGAAGTGAAGTTAGTTGATAGCGCCAAACTCGATTTTAATTTACGTGGCGAAACTCCAGATGGGACTGCTTATGTTGCAAGAGCAGTCGGAGCAGATGTTTCTCCTAATATGGGGATTGGATTTGCGCGTTGGGAAGGGGCAGAAGTCACTTGGAAATTGCTTTATGACGAAGTGATTTTTGTAATTGAAGGGTGTTTTGAATTAACAGCCAACGGTCAAAAATATGAAGTAAAGCCTGGGCAAATGTTATGGATACCTGAAGGAACAGAACTTGTTTATGGTGGGCATGCATTATTTGGTTATGTGGTACACCCAGGAAATTGGAAAGAGTTACACGGCTTAGCATAATTACTGGAGTAATGGCTTCCGTTAAATAATACCCCCTCGCTGTTTTATGTAATCTTTTTATGTTATAGGCCTAAAACAGGCCTATAACAATCAAATTAAAAAACATCAAATTTGGGAATTTCACCTGAAGGGAGAGGTGTGGCCTAAAAAATTAGAAAGCAGGAAGAGTTTTCTAGAAATCTTCATTTAAACAAGGACATGTAAATGAAAAAGACATTTTTAAAAATTGGATTCGGCTTGGTGAGCTGTGGGATAGCAATCCCTACTTTTGCTGGTATAACTTTTGGTGATCCACAAGGTAAGGCGGGTGCATTGACGGTCTCAGGAGCAGTCCGTGCCAACTATCAAGATAAACATTATGGTGAATCTGCCTCAGATCAAAAAATAAAATTTGATGCTGCAATTTTACGCTTAGGTTACGAGTCCCCAGATTGGTTTGGTAAAGCTGAATATCGTTGCTATCAGTACGATACCTTCTGTGATTTTTCAACTCTGGTTTCAGGTTATCTAGGTTATCGCTTAAATCCAACAGATAATATTACTGTAGGTTTACAACCGATTCCATTTGGCCAAGGACGTTATTGGGATAGCAGCTTCTATGCTGGTATAAACAATACCATGGGGCTTCAGGATGCATTAGATTTGGGTGTGAACTATCACTTCGAAATGCCTACGGCCACTAAAGTCGATCTCGCTTATTTCGCTACAGATGGCGGGAATTATCATGGTGCAAGTAAAGATGCTGCACGTTATACAGCCAATGTGGTGTCATCTTCAGATCCACTTAAAACAGATTTAAATGAAAAAAACATGTGGATGGCTCGTGTAGATCAAGAACTAAAATTTTTAACGACAGAGGATCTAAAAGTATCCTTAGGTGGAAGTTACTGGTATTCAGAAATTGAAAATGAAAAGGCTTCGACCGATGGAACAAGAAATTCTTGGGCACTGTTCAACCGAGTTAATTATAAAAATTTAAATGTAGTCCTTACAGGCGGTAAACAATCAATTAGTAATAAAGATGCGTTGAGTGCTCATAGTTCAACTTTTGGTTCTTTCGATGGGGAGTATGATATTGCTAATAAAGGTTATTTCTACACTGTAGACACAAGTTATGTCTTTAAGAATGTCCGAGATTCGCTCAATGTGACCCCGTATATGGTGTTCAGTGGGTTCAATAAAAAAGAACAAGGTTTTGATGACTCACAGCGAAATATTATTGGTGTCGCATTAGATTATAAAAATGTCACGTTATATACCGAATACTTAATGAGTAAGAACGATCCATTTGTAGGAGGAACAGGTGTTTCATTGGCAGCTGGTGATGATGGCAAGTGGAACAAGCTTTTGAATGTCATGTTGGTTTATAGCTTTTAGAAAATCATCAACTGTTTTTCAGACTTAAGTAGCTACATTTTTTTAAAATTTTCAGGAAGTTAATAACTTCCTGAACTTGTTTTCAGGATATCCAATAATGACATCACCATATTTAACGACCTTTATTTTATTCTTTTCTTTATTAAATCCATTCTTGATGAGTATCTACATGATTGGGTTGATTAGACATACCGAGACTAAGGTATTTAATCGAGCGCTCATACAAGGTGGCTTAATTGCATACATTGTTTTTCTTCTTTTTGCTTGGGGTGGTGAAGCGATTTTTAGTCAGTATTTAAATGTACGGTTCGAATCATTTTTAATTTTTGGAGGGTTAATCTTTTTAGTCATTGGCTATAGATTTGTCTTTCAAGGGGCTGAAACGATCGGAGAAATGCGCGGTGCACCTGAGCATCTTGCTGGAACAGTCGCGATGCCTTTTATGATTGGACCGGGGACAATCAGTGCAGCGGTTGTCACAGGAATGAGCATGTCGATTGGAGAAGCTGCTCTTATTATTGCTTTCACATTATTTTTAACTTGTAGTGTGCTGATCATCATGAAACTATCGCATGACCACTTAAAGTCTAGTCATGCAAAATATATTGATCGCTATTTTGATATTGTTGGAAGGCTTGCAGCCTTACTAATAGGAACAATAGCTATTGATATGATTGTGAACGGAATTACTAAACTGATTGAAAAGGTGTAATAATTTTAAAAGCCAAAGAGTTTCTTTGGCTTTTTTATAGAAGATTAAGTAGCTAGCTTTATTTGAGGTGCTTGTTTTTTACGAATTGAAAGCCAACAGATAATTGATCCTATAGTTACAATAGTTGCACCATACCAAAAATTGGTAGATAAGCTTGAATTTAAAACTATAACTGAAAATGCTGATGAGAGCATTGGTGAAAAATAGGAAAGCATTACTAAAACTGGCATATTCCCTTTAATGATGCCGACATTCCATGCTAAATACCCCATTGCAAAAAACAAAGCATTTATCAAGATGAAGATATAACTAGTTATGCCACTGATATGCGGTAAATGAATACCTTGGGTCGAAAAAGTAAGTATCCATAAAGCTATTGCGGTTAGTATAAAATACAACGATATAGCATTCGTACCATTACTATGCTTTTTGGTATAAATACAATATACAGCCCAAAGTAATGATGCTAAAAATATTAATAAATAACTGATGGGATTTTTATAAAAGTTATCAATGAAATTAATTCCAGGGTGATAGTTAATCATCACAATGCCTGAAAAACTAACAAGCACTCCTGTTATGGTCAAATAATTTACTTTTTCTTCTTTTAAAAAGGCAAGCATTAAAATGATTAAGGTGGGCCATAAACTAAAAATGATGTTCATTTCAATCGATTTTTCAGATGAGTTTGCTAACGTAATTGAGAATGCAAAGCACAATTCAAAAATAACAAATAGCAGACTGGATACGATTAAAAATTGTTTAGAAACCTTTTTAAAATCAGGTAGTCCATAAGAAAAATACAGAATTACCGCGCTTAATGTATAGACGTAAGTGACCGTATAGATGGGGCCAAATACTTCAGTTGATAGTCTTAATAAACCGACTAAGGTAGACCACAATAAGAGCGCTAAAATACCTATGCTGGTTGCAATCTGACGGTTCATTAGAGTTAACTGATTTAAATAAAGCTAATAATAATTTTTTACTTGGTAGTTGAGAAGCTAAATTCACATGATGATTTTTCATGGATTAATGAGTTTTTCTTATAGACATTTTTTTATCAAAGTTTGAGTCTATTTTTGGAAAAAGTGATGATCATTACACCTATTATGTTGAGTATACATCCAACCCATTGGATTAAATTTAGATGTTCGTCTAAAAACAATATTGCTAAAAAAATTGTTAAAACAGGACCAACAGAAGAAATGATGGAAGATTGAGACGCTCCCAAGTGTTCAATGCTAAGTATAAGTAAAATAGTGGGTAAAACAGTAGCAAATATCCCAAGCCCTATTCCATACCAAACAATACGATTAGGAAGTTCAGTTAACAAGGTCAAAGGCTCAGGTGTTGCTAAAAAGTAATGTGTAAAAATACAACAGCAGGCAATAGATAAAGATAATCCTGTTAAATTTAATGAACCAAATTTCTTAATGAGTGGAGGGGTAAGAAGTAAATAACAAGCAAATGCAACAGCACTAGCGAATACTAAACTAGAACCTAACCAGAAGTTATTTTGGTCAGTTAAGTTTTTTTGCTCTTGTAGCATGACTAAAACTGTTCCGCCATAGCTTAAAATTAAAGCAAAAATAACTTTTAAGTTCAGTCTCTGCTTGAAAATGATACTTGAGGCAATAACTGTTAATGTGGGATACAAAAAGAGAATAATTCGTTCTAAGGATGCGCTAATGAACATGAGTCCAAAAAAATCAAGCCAACTTGAGATGTAGTACCCTAATGAACCTGTAATAATAAGTAACAACCAATCTTTAAGTTTAACGCTGTAATACTTGTGCCGTCCGAACCAACATAGTATTAGAAAGAATGGCAAGGCACTTGCCATTCTTATCACCATTAATGTTGTCGCATCTAAAGCAGGGGAGAGAGCATAAGCTTGCTTAATAAAAATTGCTTTGGTGCTAAACAAAAAAGCAGAAAGAAATGCAAATACTGAACCGATCTGATATGTGGAAAAGTTGAGCTTCATTAAATCTTTTCATTTGAGGCATTTTTTTTGAGATAAGCTGTATCAAATTCAGCTTTTTTATAAGCTTCGTAAGATGATTTACTAATGATTACTGCTGGCTCTCGTCCTCTACGAGTAATTTCTACAGGACAGCCCGCTGCTGCTTGATCCATTAGTGTAGATAATTGAGCTCTGGCATTTGAATAATTCCAGCTATTCATTCTGATTCCATTTAAGTCCTTATATGATCAAGAGAATAGAGACGTGCAGGATTTTGCTCAAAGGATTTATTTTCAATCTTACATGACTTTTTGTCATGGTTAATATCAGAAAACTCTATTTTTAACTTTATTGAAATTAAGTTTGTGTAAACTTACATAATGTAAGATATTAGACTTCCTTCATAAATCATTTTTCAATCAATTTAATTGTTTATCTTTCACGCAATCTAAATTGTATATGCCAGCAAGTAAATTAAACCGCAGGTTTAATCTTTTACGACGATTTCTATATAC
>NZ_JACBEZ010000036.1:0-31254 GCF_013391465.1 Acinetobacter sp. SwsAc2
ATCTAACATTGTTAAGCTCTCCAAAGCAGTCTGTAAAATTATTTGATAGAAGAATCATAGAGTAAATCTAAAAATAGATAAAACAGTTTGTTTTTATTTTAATAATCGGTTTTATAGATTTAAAGATGTTTTCTTCAATCATTTCATAAAGCTATATGGGGGATTTAAATGATTCTTCAAGTGATTTGCAGTTTAAGCCGTATAAATTAGGTATGATCGAGACAGTTAAAAAATAGGGAAGCAAGCGATGCAATTACAGCGCGGTATCTATCAGCATTATAAAGGGCAACTGTATCAAGTTTTACATGTAGCGACACATAGTGAAACCGAAGAAAAACTGGTGGTTTATCAGTGTTTATATGGTGATTACTCGATTTGGGTACGTCCACTTGTCATGTTTACTGAAACGGTAATGCTAGAAGATGACCGTGAAGTTGAGCGCTTTAAGCTGATTCAAGAAGTATAAACGAAGCTAAGTAAAGTAGAGGGGGATTTGATGATGCATGCAGAATTTTTGAGTAAAGTATCGGCTTTATATCAACGCTTTCAAGAACATGACAGTACGCAAGCAGATCGTATTGCGCGCTTTCGCAATATTGAGCCTGAGTCTGCACAATTTTTGGCGCAACTGGTTCATATTCAGCAGCCTCAGCAGATATTAGAAATAGGAACATCAACAGGTTACTCAACCTTATGGTTGGCTTATGCAGCGCAACAAGTGAATGCTCGATTAACCACTTTAGAAATTGATGCTGGGAGAAGTCAACAAGCCGCTAGCCATCTTGCGGATTTCAATTTATCCAATGGTGTTGAGTTTTGGGTGGGTGATGCAGCTGAATATTTGAAGCAGTCGCAAGCCATCTTTGATTTTATATTGCTAGATGCTGAACGTGATGCTTATGTCGACTATTGGCCAGATTTGAAACGACTAATGTGTGTTTCACGCGGAGTTTTGGTGGTTGATAATGTTCTATCGCATGCAGATCAAGTCACGGACTTCATCGCGATTATTCAGCAGGACGAGCAGTTTAACCTGTCTACATTAGCGATTGGTGCCGGCTTGTTGGTGGTGACGTGGGATCATGAAAAACAATCAGGATAAATCCTGATTGTTTGAGATTCAAAAATTAATGAATACTTAAGCGCGTAAAGTGCAAATCATATTCTAAATATTTATGAACAAAAGCTGTTTTATTATTACATCGAACTAAGTTGTTATAAATAAATTCAGGCACAGGGTGGTACAGCTCGCCTGAACCATCGGCATAGAAAATTTTTAAATAGCGTGTGGAAGCATTGTATTTCCAAGATGTTACCGCAATTGTCCCCATAAGCGACTCCCCATCATTTACATGGAATCACAGCAATGTGGCTGCTTAATTTAAACTTATGCCAAACTTAAAAAGTGAAGTATTACAGTTTTGTAAATAAAAAACCGTACATAAAGTACGGCTTTTTTAAGTGATCAATTAACGCATTTTCGCAAGGAAACGACCTACTCGGGTAATAGCTTCACGTAGTTCATTTTCAGCAGGTAAGAACACCACACGGAAATGATCTGGTGTTGGCCAGTTAAAGCCTGTGCCTTGAACCAGAAGTACTTTTTCCGCACGAAGTAGATCAAGCATCAGTTTTTCGTCATCTTGAACTGGATAGATTTCTGGGTCCAATTTCGGGAAGCAATACATTGCGCCTTCAGGTTTAACACACGATACGCCTGGAATGTCATTCAACATTTGCCAAGCGATATTACGCTGTTCGTATAAACGACCACCTGGGCGAATTAAATCATTGATTGACTGGTAGCCGCCTAAAGCAGTTTGAATGGCATACTGAGCTTGGTGGTTAGCACACAAACGCATAGAAGCGAGCATGTCTAGACCTTCAATATAGTCGACTGCACGAGACTTATCGCCTGTGATTGCCATCCAGCCTGAACGGTAACCCGCAATACGGTATGCTTTAGATAAACCATTGAAAGAGATACAGAGTTGGTCACCAGCTAATGCTGCTACAGAAACATGTTCAATACCGTCATAAACGATTTTGTCGTAAATTTCATCTGCAAACAAAATCAAATCATGCTTTTTAGCCAATGCGACGATTTGCTCAAGTACATGGCGTGGATAAACTGCACCTGTTGGGTTGTTTGGATTGATAATCACGATACCACGGGTACGTGGTGTGATTTTACTCTCCATATCCGTAATATCGGGATACCAAAAGTTTTCTTCATCACATTTATAATGAATAGCTGTACCGCCTGAAAGATTTACCGCAGCCGTCCAAAGGGGGTAGTCAGGCATTGGCACGAGCATCTCGTCACCATCATCTAACAAGCCTTGCATGGCCATCATAATCAATTCAGAGACACCATTTCCGATATACACGTCATTGACATGCATATCTAAGATGCCTTTTTGCTGATAGTACTGACAGATGGCTTTACGCGCAGGGAAAATCCCTTTTGAGTCGGTATAACCCACTGCATTTGGCAGGTTTAAAGCCACATCATTAATAATTTCTTGAGGAGCTTCAAAACCAAACGGTGCAGGGTTACCAATGTTGAGTTTGATAATCTTATGGCCGGCTTCTTCCATTTCATTGGCCGCTCGTAACACTGGTCCACGGATGTCGTAGCATACATGCTCGAGCTTAGACGATTTTTTTATTTCGCGTGGGGTTTGGAGAGTGTTCGGCATTTTGATGTTCTCGGAAAGAGTGGAGGTCACTTTTGCATAACGGTATAAATAGCTTTTAAATGTTTCAGTTGTCACCAGGTCGAGATCATGTTCATCTCTGAGTAAAGCAACAATTTTTTCATGCGTAAAACCCACCTGTTGATATTGTTTAATCACAGGCAGTAGATGTTTAAAAATAACGCTCTTTTTTTGCGACATTTTTTTAATCCTGAGCAAGAATGTCAATAAGACTAACACTAAATTTGCTCACAAAAAAGCATTTAAGAAAATAAATTGCTTACCATTTTTATTAATTGCTTTCTTTTTGCTTTTATTGGAATTATAGGTCTTTTGTAAATTGTGAACTAAACACTAGAAATTTTAAGTTGAATCACGTAAATATAGGATTATCCTATTTTAAATAGCAAGATAGAAAGGGACGTGATCATGGGAAAACTCAATAAAACAGACCGAGAATGGCAAAGAGAGTTATCACCTGACGAATTTCGCATTACGCGACAAAAGGGGACGGAACCAGCCTTTACGGGGAAATATTGGAATACTAAACAAGCCGGCACTTATGTATGTCGCTGCTGTGGTACGCCATTATTTAATTCTGAAAATAAATATGACAGTGGTTGCGGCTGGCCAAGTTTTTATAAGCCACTCAATACGACTGTGATAGAAGAGCATCAAGATACAACACATGGCATGGTGCGTACCGAAATTGTATGTCATCACTGTGATGCTCATTTAGGCCATGTTTTTACAGATGGACCTGAGCCTACAGGTTTACGTTACTGTGTAAACTCGGCTTCATTAGAACTAGAAACACAAGAAAAAAGTGATGAGGATACTTATCCATGACCAACATTTATCAGTTTGAAGCGGAATTGTTAGATGGAAAAAATAAAGCCTTTGCTGACTATGAGGGCGAAGTGCTGCTCATCGTCAATACGGCCAGTAAATGTGGGTTTACACCACAATTTGCGGGATTAGAAAAAATTTACGAGCAATATCATGCACAAGGGTTTGAGGTGTTAGGCTTCCCTTGTAATCAGTTTGGGGGGCAAGATCCGGGTAGCAATGAGCAAATAGGAACGTATTGTCAGAAAAACTATGGGGTGACTTTTCCCATGTTTTCCAAAGTTGATGTTAAAGGCCCTGAAGCCCACGCCATATTCCGTTATTTAACCAATAACAGCAAAGGGATTCTCGGCAGCGGCATTAAGTGGAATTTTACAAAATTCTTGATTGGTAAAGATGGCAAAGTAATTAATCGTTATGCGCCAACCACCAAGCCTGAAGCCATTCAGGCAGATATTGAAAAAGCATTACAACAATAATCGGTTGATGTATCGTCAGTGATGAAAGAGCAAGGTGCTTTAGTTGAATTTTGGAGTGACCCACACATGCCTTATGTGGAAACACGTCGGGCATGTGCAAGTCGTGCTTGTTATAAAGCCCATAGTCATCCGACATTTTCAATTGGAACGGTGGATCAAGGTAACAGCATTTTCACTAGCCACTTCGGTGGAACGCAACAAATAGACGCTGGTACTTTGGTATTGGTTCCTGCACATGTAGAACATGCGTGTAATCCTGTTCCAGATCAGGCTTGGAGCTACCAAATGATGCATTTAGATGCACATTGGTTGAATCAGTTATTACAAGAAACTGCACATAAAGATGCTTATCAAGACATACCGCAGTTCAAACCCGTGCTGTATAAACAGCCTAAGATGTATCATGACTTCAGTTGTCTTAACAGTCAATTATTTGATACTGCACTGTCTTATTGGGAAAAAGAACAAACCTTAATCACAACACTTACTGAGCTTTTATTTCCATATATTCAGCTAGAATTTCTTGCTCCTCAACACTATGCACAGCAAGAGTTTAAGCAGCTTTTATCGATGATTCAGGATGCTGATGTGTTTTTATCATTAGAGCAAATGTCGCAAGAAGTCCAGTTGAGTCGGTATGCCATTATTCGGCTATTTAAATCGTCTTTAGGTATGACGCCGCACGCTTATCAATTGAATCATAAAATTAATGATGCACGTACCTTTTTAAAACAAGGTATGGATATAGCGCAACTGAGTTATACGCTGGGCTTTAGTGACCAAAGTCATTTTCATCGTGTTTTTAAAAATTTAACGGGCACTACGCCTAAGCTCTATCAAAAGCAACATCGCGCAATTTTATCCAAGAGTTGATCTTCATCCATCGTTAGGCTTGTCTCACTTTTAAAGAGAGATTAGTGATGGAGCTTTTTATTGTTATTGCTGTGACGCATTTTGTGGCTTTGCTTTCTCCTGGCCCCGATTTTTTCCTGATACTGATGACGGCATTAAACAGTGGTCAACGAAGGGCACGATATACAGTTTTCGGTATTGTAGCTGGGAATGTTTTTATTCTAGCGCTTATTTTTACTTTACTGGGGTGGCTTGGGCATATTCATGCTTATGTTCTGCTGTTGCTACGCGGATTAGGTGTTGCTTATTTATTGTATTTGTCTATGCAATGTTTTCGCTATAAGCATCATGAGAGTGTTGAAGTTCAAGCGCGTGATCCTGCACCTCCTCAAACGAGAATTCTATGTTTTACTCAAGGTTTACAGTCAAGTTTGCTGAATCCTAAAAATATGATGTTCTATAGTAGTTTGATATTGCTGGTTTATTCAAAATTTGATTTTTATACTTTGCTTTTAATGAGTCTCTGGATGGTGGCACTGGTTCTGATGTGGAATCTGCTGTTGCTTAAGTTATTGAGTTGGAAGCGTTGGAATCATTTTTTAACCCAGCGACTCAATTGGCTTTATAAGATGTCAGGGTGCTGCTTTGCCTCTTTTGCAATCGTTTTGCTATTAGATGGGCTAGTAATATGAGAATCTTAAAGTAAAAGTCAATCAGTTGTCTGACGTCATAAGTTATAACAATGGAATAATTAATTCTCATTTGAATTTACAATTTAAATGAGAATTAAATCAGTTTGACTAAGATCAATTCTCATTTACTATCAGGCTCGAATTTTAGATTGATGAAAAAGGGTAGGAAATGGTTAAGCTGAAACCATTGGTGTTAATGATGGCATGTGTATCTGGGTACAGTATTTCATATGCTGCCGAAGCTCCAGTAGTCGTTGAATCTGACTCATCATCTCAGGCGAGTAATCTTACAGCTTTGGAAACAATCCGTATAGTTGCAAGTGCCGATGCTTCTGCAAATGGTTTAATGGAAGCTTTCGCTGGTGGTCAGGTTGCAAGTGGCGGCCGAGTTGGGATTTTTGGGAATCAAAAAAATCTTGATACGCCATTTAATTTAACTAGCTATACCAATCAATATATTCAAGAGCGTCAAGCAAAGAGTGTTGGGGATGTGCTAAAAGCAGATCCGAGTGTACGTGTTGGGCGAGGATATGGTAATTTTCAAGAAAACTACTATATCCGTGGTTTTAACTTAGGGTCAGATGACACTGCTTATAATGGTTTATATTCAATATTACCGCGTCAATATATTCCAACAGAACTTTTTGAGCGTGTGGAAGTATTAAAGGGTGCCTCATCGTTTTTAAACGGTGCTATGCCAAGTAATGGTGGGATCGGTGGAGCAATCAATCTTCTACCAAAACGAGCAGGAAATGAGCCATTAAATCGGGTAACTGTGGGTACCGATTTTAATGGTGGCTATATCTCAAATGATATTTCACGACGTTTTGGTAAAGATCAGCAATTTGGTGTACGAGTAAACACCGCCTACCATGATGGAAATACGTCTGTTGATGATGAAAAGAAATCATTAGGGCTTGCTGCTATTGGACTAGATTATAGTGGTGAGGGCCTACGCCTTTCGGGTGATATGGGCTATAGCAACAATCGCTTAAATGCAACTCGACCAAATGTAACATTGGGTGCTGGGTTAACGTTGGTACCAAAGGCTATTGATAGTTCTAGTAATTATGCTCAAAAATGGTCTTATTCAAATGAAGAGAATGTTTTTGGAAGTTACCGTGCGGAATATGATTTTAATGATGCACTAACTGCATATGCAGCATATGGTTTCCGTCATGGCGAAGAACAAAACTCACTGGCAAGCTACACATTAAGAAATGCTTCAACGGGTGCTAGTACACTCTACCGTTTTGACAATGCTCGTGTAGACATGGTCAATACAGGTGAGGTAGGGGTACGTGGAAAGTTCGATACAGGTTCAATTAAACATAATTTAGTTGTTTCTGGATCAGCATTTCAACTAAATACGAGAAATGCCTATTTTATGGATTCAGGGAATCCATTGAACTCTAATATTTATCATCCTATTCAACATGACCAACCTGCTGCTTTAACACCAGCATTCTCAGGTGGAGATATGGATAGTCCGAAATTGACCACTCGGACGCGCTTAAGAAGTGTTGCTATTGGGGATAATCTGACTGCATTAGATGATAAATTAATTATCATGTTGGGTGCGCGTTATCAGCAGATTCTCCAAGATACATATAATTATTCTCAAGTGAAAACAGGGGCATATGATGAGAGTAAATGGACGCCTGCACTTGGAGTAACCTATAAAATTACTCCAGAAGTTTCAGTTTATGCCAACTACATTGAATCTTTAGCGAAGGGTCTAACAAATACAACTGGTGGGGTGACCACATCGATTAAACCGTTTGTGGCTGAACAGAAAGAAGTAGGTGCCAAATATGAAAA
This sequence comes from Acinetobacter sp. SwsAc2, assembly GCF_013391465.1. NCBI lineage: Bacteria > Pseudomonadati > Pseudomonadota > Gammaproteobacteria > Moraxellales > Moraxellaceae > Acinetobacter > Acinetobacter sp. SwsAc2. The sequence continues at coordinate 7,393 of NZ_JACBEZ010000036.1, forward strand.
TGACCATCTTGGGGTGACATTAAGTTTATTTGATATTAATAAACAACGTGGCATTATGCAAAATGGTGTATTTAGTGATTCTGGTGAATACGTTCATCGGGGGCTAGAACTGAGCAGTTATGGAAAGCTTACAGACTCCTTGACTGTTTTAGGTGGTTTAACGTGGATGCATGCGACGCAAGAGAATACTGGCTCAGCTATTTATGATGGAAATTATGAAGTAGGGGTTCCAAAGTTTCAGGCGAACCTAGGCACGAATTGGAAATTACCACTCCCGCAAGATATTTCTTTGAATGCCCAATTGACTTATACAGGTTCAACTTATGCAAGCTTGGACAATAATTTGAAAGTTAAAGATTGGACTACGCTTGATTTAGGTGCAAGTTATAGAACTCAGTTTGGTCAAACCCCAACAACATTTAACTTCCTTGTGAATAATGTATTTGATCAGGATTATTGGGGTTCTGTTGGTCTATATGACAATATTAACAATACAAGCAACACCAATAATGGCTATTTAGTTGCTGGTTTACCGCGAACATTTATGCTTAGTGCATCATTTGATTTTTAATCGAATGAAAAAAAGAAAACCTCCTTTATAGGAGGTTTTCTTTTTTAGATGAGCTTATTTATAAAATTGCTTTAAGGCGAGCAATGACTTGTTCACACTGTGCAAGATCTGCAACTAGCGCAAGACGTACATGGTTTTCGCCTGGGTTACCTTGCTCAGTATCGCGTGACAAATAACGTCCAGGAAGCACTTTGACATGTGCTTTTTCCATGAGCATTTTTGCAAAAGTTTCGTCATTATCTACTTTTAACCAGTAGTAAAAACCTGCATCTGGTTTTTGTAGGGGCAGTATATGGCCCAATTCCTTTTGAAATAAATCAAATTTTGCACGATATTGCACACGATTTGCTTCAACATGCGCTTCGTCATCCCATGCTGCAATCGAAGCCAATTGGTGCTGTACAGGCATCGCCGCACCATGATACGTACGGTATTGCAAATAAGGCTTGAGCAATGCTGCATCACCCGCGACAAAGCCAGAACGCATACCTGGTAAGTTTGAGCGCTTAGACAGTGAGTGGAATACGACACAGTTTTTGTAGTCGTCTCGGCCTATTTCAGCACAAACTTCGAGTAAGCCCACAGGTGCAGTATCAAACCAAAGCTCTGAATAGCATTCATCCGATGCAATCACAAAACCATATTGGTCTGAAAGTGCGATTAATTTTTTGAATTGTTCTTTTGATAACACAGCACCAGTCGGATTGCCTGGTGTACAGACAAATAATAGGGCAGTTTTCTCCCAGACTTCAGCAGGTACAGCATCAAAGTCACCGAGATAACCATTTTCTTCGGTGCAATTTACAAAGTACGGTTTTGCTCCAGCAAGTAAAGCGGCACCTTCATAAATTTGGTAGAACGGGTTAGGCATAACCACATAAGGCGCATCTTCACGATTTACCAATGCCTGTACAAAAGAAAAGATTGCTTCACGGGTGCCAGAAACAGGTAATATATTGTTTTCTACACTAATCTGATTGAGTTGAAAACGACGGGTTAGCCAGTTTGCAATACTGGTGCGTAATTCGGGTATACCTTTACTGTTTGGATAGGTCGATAAATGCTGAAAATTATCGATAATGGCTTGTTTCACAAACTCGGGTGCAGGATGCTTAGGCTCACCAATCGATAATGGAATGAGAGGTAAGTCTGCGGGAGTAATATCCTGAAATAGTTTATTCAACTTTTCAAAAGGATAAGGGTGTAAAAGGGATAAACTCGAGTTCATGAAACAAAATACCAGTGTGTATTGTTAATGTTGACCACAGACCTGACTAGAGGCTTCATCTAAGGCTGATTTTAGTTGTGCAGCAAAAGTTTCAGCTTCAGTTTCGGTCATGGGTTGACCATCTTTTTTGGTGACAAAGAAAATATCTTCGGCACGCTCACCTAGGGTGGCAATTTTAGCAGAGTGAATATCTAACCCTTGCATCATAAACAACCCGCCCACTTTGGCAAGTAAGCCAGGATGGTCAAGTGTTGCAATTTCGACCATGTTTTGTTGCAGTGCTTCATTCAGCGTAATATCAACGGTGTTTTCAATGTCGAAATGGCGTAGTTGACGTGGGATACGACGTTGCATGAGCCCAGGGTATTTATCTGAATTGGCTAAGGCATCTTTTAATGCTGACAGTACTTTGGCTTCACGTTCAGGGTCGGTTAGCAGCGTACCAAAACGGTCAAGCACGACATAAGTGTCTAAGCTAAATGCTTTGGTCGCGGTAATAATACGTGCATCTTGTACATCCAAGTTCATACGATCGAGAATAGCAACTGTTGTCGCAAACAGGTTGGGCTGATCTTGGGTATAAATAAAGATTTGTACCGCATCTTGAGCAAATTTACGCTGGGCACGCATTAAAACCAGCGGTTCAGGGTTGTCACCGTGCTGTAAAATAGCGCGTGTGTGCCAAGCAATTTCATCAGCAGATTCTTTGAGGAAATATTCATCCCCCAGTTCTTGCCAGACTTTTTCGACATCATCTAGTGCAAACTCTTCGACCAGTTGTTCGCTGGCAGAAAACTTGGTGTCCTCGATGAGCATTTGATAGTCCACAGGACGGCCTAAACCTGAGCGAATCACGTCACGTGCATGGGTATAGAGCTGACGCATAAGAGATGCGCGCCACGTATTCCAAAGTGAAGGATTGGTTGCATTGATATCCGAAACTGTCAACGTATATAGATAGTCGAGATGTTCCATGTCGCCCATTTTCTCAGCAAAAGCTTTAACCACATCGGGGTCAGAAATGTCTTTCTTTTGAGAAGTGACGGACATGAGTAAATGGTTTTGGATGAGCCATGCGACAAGGTTGCATTCGCGTTCGGTAAAACCATGACTACGACAGAATTCAATCGCATCGGTTGCACCTAGCTCACTATGGTCTCCGCCACGGCCTTTAGCAATATCATGGAAAATGGCAGCCAAATAAACAATGTCACGACGTGCCAGACGTTGGAACACTGAACTGACGACAGGGAAGTCTTTAGCAAACTCAGGTTCTTTGAAACGGTTTAAGTTGCGCAGTAATAATAAAGTATGTGCATCTACGGTATAGATATGGAATAAGTCATACTGCATCAACCCCATAATCTGCCCAAACGCAGGAATGTAGTTGCCTAAAACGCCATAACGTTTCATTGCCACCATGGTTTCATATAAACGATGGGGTGAGCGAATGATGGCCATAAACAGGGCTTGATGTGATGGATTATCTCTATATTTTTGGTCAATGCGTTTAGCTGCCAAAATTAACAGACGTAGAGTGCGCGCGCGAATGCCTGTAATTTCAGGTCGATTAGCCAATATATAGAAAATTTCTAAAATAGCACTTGGGTTTTCAGAGAAAATTTTATGGTGTTGAACGGCTAGTTTGCCGTCGACTAGTTTAAAATTTTCATTGATTTCTTCAATGTTACGCTCATAGTTCGGTAGGCGTGGGGTAATCACAGATTCATTGAAATAAGCCAACAGCATTTCATTCAGCGTGGTGACTTGTTGAGCGCTTCGATAGTAACGCTTCATGAATTGTTCAATTGGATAATTCGGTGATTTACCTTCTTCACGCACATAGCCAAACTTTGCTGCAATGTCACGTTGATAGTCGAACAGTAAACGGTTTTCATCACGTTTAGTGAGGCGGTGTAGGTGATGACGAATTTCCCAGAGGAAGCTTTCGGCTTCTTCTAATACACCCAACTCAAACTCTGAAATAAAGCCTAAGTGCACCAAGTCATAAATACGGTTGACGCGGAAATGCCGCTTAGCAATCCAACCAATTTGGTTAATGTCCCGAATGCCACCTGGCGCGTTTTTAATATCGGGTTCTAGATTACTTTCCGTAAAGTTATGCTGTGCATAGCGTTTGGCCTGTTCTTCCATTTTTGCATCATAGAAGGTTTTATCTGTCCATGTTTGCGAAACAATGCGTCGCGGCCATTTGGCTAAGTGTTCATTGCCTGTAATTAAACGGGACTCAATGAGGGCTGTGGCAACTGTTAAGTCGGAGGTTGCTTGTTCAACACAGTTGGCAATGGTACGTACACTAATGCCGGGCTTGAAATTGCCGACATCCCAAAGTGAGGAAATAAAGACTGAAATGATTTTCTCTTGTTCTTCGCTAAACTCATCTTCAGACAAGATCATGATGTCTACATCTGAGTAAGGCAGCATCTCTCGGCGACCATAGCCACCGACAGCAAATAAACTTAAGTCTGTCTGATCGAGTTTTGCATATTTCCATAGGAAAATAAGTGCTTCATCGATCATATTTGAACGCGTTAAAATGACATCACGAATGGATTGGCCATGATCAAAACTTTCTTGTAATTGATTTTCGACATCACTACGCCATTGATTAATCGCTTTGATGTCGTGATTACTGCTGACATAGTTAAGCAGTGGAGAAGTATTGATCATGAACCGTATCCGTATATTTTAACAACGCTTAATTTTGATGAACGCTAACCAGTTCAGCAGCTTGTGCTGCTAGTTCACGCGCTTGGTCGGTTGTTTCAGCACGTGCTGTCGCAACACCCATACGGCGACGTGTAAAGCCTTCTGGTTTACCAAAAATGCGTAAATCAGTATTTGGGTTTGCCAAAGCAAGATTTAAGCCAGAAAAAGATAAGTTATTATCATCTACGCCAGCATAGATCACGGCGCTCGCTGCAACGCTATGACGTGCCGTATTTACAGGTAGACCCAAAATCGCACGTGCATGTAGTTCAAATTCACTTTGGAACTGAGAGGCAAGCGTCACAAGACCAGTGTCATGTGGTCGTGGTGATACTTCACTAAACCACACTTTATCGCCTTTGACAAAGAGTTCTACACCGAAAATACCACAGCCACCCAATGCGATAGTGACTTTATTGGCAATACGTTTTGCTTCGTCAAGTGCGGCTGGTGTCATGGCTTGAGGCTGCCAGCTTTCCACATAGTCGCCTGCGTCTTGGCGGTGACCAATTGGGTCACAGTACGACGTTTCAATTTCACCTGTTTCAGGGTTTTTAGAGCGAACTGTTAATAGCGTAATTTCAAAATCAAAATCAATTTGCGATTCTACAATCACAGTCCCTTGGTTTACACGACCACCTGTTTGCGCATATTCCCAAGCAGCATCTACTTCTGAAAATTCTTTTACGCGGGATTGGCCTTTACCAGAAGAGGACATGACCGGTTTAACAAAGTTTGGATAACCAATGTCATCACATGCAGCACGGAAAGATTCTAAAGTATCTGCAAAACGGTAAGCCGATGTAGGTAAGCCCAGTTCTTCCGCAGCTAAACGACGGATGCCTTCACGGTTCATGGTTAAATTGACCGCTTTTGCAGAGGGGATGACTGTCGCAATATTATCTTGTTCGATTTCAACCAATACTTGTGTCACAATGGCTTCAATTTCGGGAACAATTAAATTCGGCTTAACGTCCTGAATGAGTTGTTTAAGCGCTGTCGCATCTGCCATATTTAAGGTATAGGCATAGTGTGCCACTTGCATTGCAGGAGCATGATCGTAACGGTCAGCAGCATGAACTTCTACACCTAAACGTTGTAAAGAAATCACAACTTCTTTCCCAAGCTCTCCAGAACCCAATAGCAGAACTTTAAATGCTGAAGGCTGAAGTGGAGTACCAATAGTAACGCTCATGTAAATCATCCATGCTTGATTTTATGGGCTTTTAGCATAGCAGAACTCTTAAAAGTGTTCAGGGTTCATTCACATAAATTAATGATATTGTCCAACAATTTTTTTTATAATGCTGTGCATTCCAACATCAAAATTTTCATGTAAAAAGATGCTCAATAAACTTTTACAATCAAGCTGGAAATGACTTGCACAGATGAATCGCTTCAAATAGCACTTTAAGTTTTGATGGATGCAAGATATGGGTTAAAAAGGCATAGGAATATAGGTGTAAACCAAGCCGTAGCTAAGCGCCGCGGTGAGTGTGGCAGGGACGATTTGCTTAAACTTGAAATAAAGTCCAGCTAATACGATGAAGCCGACTAACATGGCAAAACTTTTATTGGGTGTATCTAACAGTGGTGGCAAAGTAGCAACCACGAGCATTGAACTGATCGCCGCGATACCAATCGAACCTAATGCAATCTTCAACCATAGAGCACCGCGCTTTTGTGAACCTTGTTGGAACTTTTGAATGACGAAGAATGGGCCAAAGCGTGAGGCAAAATTTGCAATACCCACTACAATGCCGACCAAGATAATTTCGATATTCATGCTTGATCTCCCATATGTTCAGGGTCTGGTTTTTTCAGTACATAGTGTTTAAACAAACCTGCAAATATACCTGAACTGATACCAATAAAAATTGCAGCAGATAAGTCAATAAAATAGCAGGCAATGGCAGATACAAGAATGGTCACAGCCACCACGAAGGTATGTTTCTTTTCAAATGCTGCCAATAAGAAACTTAAGAACAGTGCAGGTAGTAGAAAGTCTAGAGCGGCTTGTAAAAACTGGGGTAAATGACTGACTTGGTCTGCAAACATTCCACCTAGAAAAGAACCTGTAGCCCATGCGAGCCAACTAAACAGGCTTAAGCCCAGCATCCAAGACTCAGACCACTCTTGGCGACGTTGTGACAGTTTAATCATGCCTGAGGCAAAAACTTCGTCGGTTAGCCCCCATGACCAAATAGCAGTTTTCTTTAGGTTCAGTTTATCTTGAATTAAGTTTTGTAGCGCAGGGCCATAGAGTAAGTGACGAATATCTAAGGCAATCACAGTGAGGGCAGTCATCCAAATAGACGTGCTACTACCCAATAGTGCAACGACTAAAAACTGACTGGCCCCTGCATACATTGAGCAGGATAAAAATAAAGCCTCCCATGCACTAAAGCCAAACTGGGTTGCAGATACACCAAAGGCAAAAGAAACAGGTAGATAGGTAAAGATAATCGCTTGGCTATCCTTAGCCCCTTGCCAAAAGCCAGCAGCTTGTGCAGGAGTGGGATTAAGTTCGGACACAACACACCTTGAAGAAGACTTTATCAATGGGTCAAAATTGATTGTGTATTGTAACTGAATTCACTAGCATAGTGCCCAATTGTTTGTTGAGGCGTTTAACCATGTTGAAGCTCGAATTACGTACTTTAGGGCTGACTGCAATTATTGTAAGCAGTTTACTTTTGCAAGCTTGTGGGCAGTCAGAGCAAGCTCCTGAACAAAAAGTAGAAATTAAGGCTGCGCCAAAAATTACCAATGATGCTACGGAATATGCCCAGCGTGCTTGGGTGTTTATCAATGAAGTAGATGGCTTGGTGTATAACAAGCAATTGGATCAGATTGAAGCCAAAGTCCGTCATCCTGCACGTAAACTCAGTACGGACTGGCGTATTAATGTCAAAATGACAGACTCAGTAACCGAAGGAAAATACGCACTGTGTCGTAAAGCCTTGACCAGCTTAGAAGTATGGGCACGTGAGACCTTAGACGGTTCGTCAAGTGTTGCACAGAAACAGAGCGATTATGAACGTGATAAAGCACAATGTCGGGGCGCAATTGATAATCCAAGTTTAGGCAATACGGATCCTAAAAAAGTAGGCGTCTAAGACCGAAATAGCATGCCCAAAAGCGAGTTTTTAAAACTCGCTTTTTTATGGTTAGAGCTTTAATGAAAAATATAATAAAAATAGTACATTATCCCAATGCAGTAAAATATCTGAATTGAGTCGAATTTTAAGCGTTAATTTAAAAAATTAGTTTTTGTGATGTTTACATTAATTATTGGTCAAATGCTGCCACAGCAGTCCAAAGTCGTTGAGAAAAATAGTCAAGACGTTACGCCGTGTAAGCAATATTTTTATACATCTTTTTTATATGAATTGCGCTCTTAAGGCGCACACTTGATTGCCTATTCTGAGCTATGTGCCATTTTATGCAGCATTGCAGGATCTAAAATCTTAATCTTTTTAAAAGCAATTGCCAGTATTCCTTGTTTTTCTAAGTTTTGAAGTTCTTGGTTGATGGTTTGGCGTGAACACATCAGCATTTGAGCCAGTTGCTCCTGTGATAAATGGATTTCATCATTGGTAATCGACAGATGGTTGCCATAACCGCTTAAAATAAACAGTAAGCGTTGAGCCAGTCGTTGACTGATATTTTGACTTTGGATTGCGATCAGTTCTAAAAAAGCGAGGCGTAACTTCTGTGAAGCAAGCTGTGCAATATGAAACCAAAATTCTGGGGTAGCTTGGATAAACGCCTCAACATCGCGTTTAGGCAGATGGAGCAGGGTGCTTTTTTGAATAGCAATCGCATCGTGCGAACGCGGTTGCTGATCAATTAACGAAATTTCTCCAAACCACATAATCGGTTCAGCGATTGCTGCAACGGCTTCTTTACCTTCAATGTCGACATGACCTAAACGAATTGCGCCGTTCAAGACTGCATAGATGCCATCAAATAAATCTCCAGAGTGAAAAACAGCTTGGTCTTTTGCAACCTCAATATATTTGGCATGTTGCACAATATACTGTTGATAGGCTTGTGGTAGTTTGGCGAACCAATTGTTATTGAGTAATTGTTGTTGATGTTGAACTTCCAGCATTCCGCGTCCTTTCGTGATTGATCGAGCAACTTGTCAGGTCGACGACAACTTTATGAGCTGTTTTCCTTTAAAGTTATTCTATATCGTGATCAATATCATGCAATAAGGAAATACAGTATGAATAAATTAGAAAAATTATTAAGTCAGTATGCAGCTTATCATCTTGATCATAAAAATATCGTGACCCACTTTGTGGGTATTCCGTTGATTGTGTTTTCAATTATGTGCTTAACCGCAAGAGCTGGCATGACTATTGGCAGTTTTGAAATTACCTTGGCGATGGTTTTGATATTAGCGAGTATTGTTTACTACTTAAGCCTAGATCGAATTTTTGGTGTGATCATGTTAGTAATCTATGCCATGGCTTATCCATTGGCATATAAAATTTCACAGTTTGATTTGGGACTTTGGTTAAGTCTCAGTATTGGTATTTTTGTCGTCGGCTGGGCGTTCCAGTTTGTCGGGCATTTCTATGAGAAGAAAAAACCGGCCTTTATGGATGATGTGATTGGCCTAGCTATCGGACCATTATTTGTTTTGGCGGAAATGGTGTTTATGCTTGGTTTTAGAAAAGACATCGAACAACGTATGTTAGATGAAGCGCGTAAACAGCGTGCTGCAATGGATGATAAATATGTCTCTGTGACATCACATTAACTGAATTATTTTATCGAGAAAAAAGCCAGTGAATTTCACTGGCTTTTTTCTGCTGTTTTAAGATGTCTTCGCGACTTTACGTGTATCTGGTTGAGCTTTGGGTGTATTCGGGCTTGGAGCATGAGCATCTTTATGGGATTTATTGGCCATTTCATTGGCTTTCATTGAATCATGTTTCACCATTTTATCTTGCTTCATGGCTGGATCATGTTTGGCTGTTTTGTCTTGTTTCATTACCTGATCATGTTTCGTCACGTTCATGGTTGCGACGCACTTACCACCTTTATGATTTGCACCTGTACCACCCGACGGTGTTGTTCCTTGTGGGCATGCAAATGCTGTAGCGCTAAGCGTTGTGAATAAACCTGCTGCAATAAATGTGCTGATCTTTTTCATTTTCGTTTGTTCAATGAAGGCATTAATGCCTGTGATTAAATTAGCGATAATACGAAAGAATAGAAGTGATAATATTGTGTGAGATCCAAACGGATCAGGTGTTCATATGTTATTTAATGCTGTTTTTAAGATTGGTTTAAGCTTATAAAAAAACCCGATGGGTATCGGGTTTTTTTATATTCGGAACGACTTATACGTTAAAGCGGAAGTGTAGAACATCACCGTCTTGAACGATATACGTTTTACCTTCTAAACGCCATTTTCCTGCTTCTTTCGCGCCTGCTTCACCGTTGTATTGAACGAAGTCGTTATAAGCAACACATTCAGCACGGATAAAGCCTTTTTCGAAGTCAGTGTGGATCACACCCGCCGCTTGTGGTGCAGTTGCACCCACTTTAACGGTCCAAGCACGAACTTCTTGTACACCCGCCGTGAAGTAAGTCTGTAAACCTAAAAGACCATAGCCCGCGCGAATTACCACGTTTAGACCCGGCTCTTCCATGCCTAAAGCTTCAAGGAACTCAGCACGGTCTTCATCTTCAAGCAGTGAAATTTCAGCTTCGATTTGGTTGCAAAGCGGAACCACGATTGCATTTTCTTCAGCTGCCAGTTTTTTCACAGCATCTAAATGTGGGTTGTTTTCAAAACCATCTTCAGCAACGTTCGCAATATACATGGTTGGTTTTAAAGTCATTAAACCAAAACCACGAACCAGTTTACGTTCGTCGTCGTCTAGGTCAGCTGCGCGAGCAGGTTTACCTTCATCAAGTAAAGGTAAAATTTTGTCTAAAACCGCTTTGGTTGCGAGCGCTTCTTTGTCGCCACCTTTTGCAGATTTTGCTAAACGAGTCACTGCTTTTGTCACAGTTTCTAAGTCAGCAAGTGCAAGTTCCGTGTTGATGGTTGCGATGTCATCAAGCGGGTCAATTTTACCGTTAACGTGAATGACGTTTTCATCTTCAAAACAGCGTACAACGTGAGCAATCGCATCCGTTTCACGGATATTTGCAAGGAATTGGTTCCCCAAGCCTTCTCCTTTAGATGCACCAGCAACTAAACCTGCGATGTCTACAAATTCCATCGTTGTTGGAATCACACGCTGAGGTTTTACAATCGCGGTAAGTTTGTCTAAACGTGGATCTGGCACAGGAACGATGCCTGTGTTTGGTTCAATGGTACAGAATGGGAAGTTTTCAGCAGCAATAGCAGCTTTAGTCAATGCATTGAAAAGTGTAGATTTACCAACGTTCGGCAAGCCGACAATACCGCAATTAAAACCCATGAAATAACTCACAACGTGTTATATAAAAATTGCCAGTGATTTTACATGAAAGCCATGACAAAGTCAGGTCTCAGGGGAGAAGAATCAAAGTTGTAAATCATGTTGTGGGCAGAATCTCCTCATTTAAGCCTTTTCTTTTAATAAAGGAACTAGATTTAAGAGATCCATTGCATGTAGATCATTGTCTATGTAAGGACTGGAGTCTTTCATGAAAATGGCGTGAACTTCATATTGAAACACCCTCCTCAGAAAAAGGAGGGGCTAAAAAACTTAAATGTACAGTATAGAGCTCTATTTTATATGGGAAATGGGATTAAACCTTCCTTTTATCGAGTTGATTTGCCAGATTGTCTCCAATTGCTTGCACACACATCACCAAAATTACAAGCACGACAATCACGGCCAACATGATCTGCATATCAAAACGCTGATAACCATAGCGATAGGCAATATCGCCTAAACCACCTGCACCAATGGCACCTGCAATGGCAGAGGAGTTAATCATGGTCACAATGGTCACGGTAAAACCCGCGACAATTCCTGGTAGCGCTTCAGGTAACAACACATGCCAAATGATTTGACTGCGATTACAGCCGATAGCTTGCGCAGCTTCAATCAAACCTTGATCTACTTCGCGTAAACTGACTTCTGCAATCCGTGCAAAAAAAGGGGTTGCCGCCAAGGTTAAAGGGACAACTGCTGCCCAAACACCATAACTGGTGCCGACAATCCAACGTGTGAGTGGAATGAGGGCCACCATCAAAATAAGGAAGGGAACAGAACGGGTAATATTTACCAACCAGCCTAAGCTATGGTTAATACTTTTAGAAGGATAAATGCCATGCTCAGAGGTGCTCACTAGAACCACTGCCATTGGCAGACCAAGGAGCAAGGCAAAAAATGCGGATGCACCGACCATGATTAAGGTATCGATGGTGCCTGTCAGTAATAAATCAATGAGTTGGTCGTGCATAGCCCAGTACCTCTACATGTGTCACATGCGCTTTTAGTTTTTGTCGTAGCGATTGAATTTCTAAGTCCTGTGTAGGAACAGCAATAACCAATGTTCCAATTAAATGGTTTTGGATGGTGTCGACCTGACTTTGATATAAATGCACAGTTTGTGGAAAGTGCTCCAAAATCTTTTTTAAGTCAGGTGGATGATGCGCATCTGACGTCAAGCGAATTTTGAAAATGGCATGTGTATCAAGCTGCGTAGGTTCAGCATTTAAGCGAAAAGGCAAATCGAGTTGTTCTAGATTCAGTAGTTCTTGGGTAATGTCTTGCTGGGGTTGAGAGAACACCGACCAAACTTCGCCTGATTCCACAATTTCACCAGCATCGATGACCACGACCTGATCGCAGATTTCCCGAATCACTTGCATTTCATGGGTAATCAATACAATGGTAATACCCAGTTTGTGATTAATCTCTTTGAGTAGCGACAACACCACAGAGGTGCTTTCTGGATCAAGTGCAGATGTCGCTTCATCACAGAGTAAAATTTCAGGATGGTGGACCAATGCACGAGCAATGCCGACACGCTGCTTTTGGCCGCCAGACAGTTGTGATGGGTAATGCTGTGCCTTATCACTCAGCCCGACCAACTGTAAAACCTCGTTGACACGTTGTTCGATGTCTTGTTTGGGATAATTGGCCACTTTGAGGGGCAGTGCGACATTTTCATAGACTGTTTTGGCAGACATTAAATTGAAATGCTGGAAAATCATACCAATGCGTTGGCTGAGCTGAATCAGCTCAGCATGGCTCAATGCCGCCAAGTCTTGTTGATGAATATGGATATGACCTTCACTGATACTTTCTAAACCATTTAAGGTGCGGAGCAGGGAAGATTTACCTGCACCACTTTTGCCAATAATGCCAAACACTTTCCCTGTCGGGATGTCTAGGTCAATATTTTTGAGTGCATGTACAGTTTGACCTTGTACTGCATAGTGTTTGTTTAAGTTACGAATTTTGATATGTGGAATTGAAAAATCCACATGAGAACCAAAGCTGACCATTCTTTTTCTCCTTATTTCCAGCCTTCAAACCACAGACCTTGGCCAAAATCACGATCTAAAATCTCTTGAACGTGTTTTGAGTTTTGAAATGCTTGCACAAAGGCCGTAAGTTTTTGGTTTTGGTCTGGATAGTCTTTACGTGTCACAAATAAGATGGCGTATTTCTTGTCTATCGGATCAAGAAAAAGGGCATGATGCGGATCTGTGACCTTGGCCATTTTTAAATAATGCGGGAAGCCAAAAATTAAATCGGCATCATTAAACGCATGGGCAGTTTGTGGGCCTTCTACTTCAATAAACTGAAGTTGTTTAGGATTGCTCACAATATCGTTTACGGTAGACAATTCATTGTTGATATCTTTGAGCTGAATCAAACCTGCACGATGCAGTAAAATCAGTGCACGCGCCGAATTCACAGGGTCATTTGGGATGACCACACGTGCTTGAGCTGGTAGTGCATCTAAGGACTTATATTTTTTTGAGTACAGTCCGACATGACTTCCTGTTCCTGTGGCGAATGCATGCAGATCATAATTTGTTTCGCGAATCGCATTGCTCAGAAAGACACTTTGCTGAAAAAAGTTGGCATCAATGTCACCATATTGCACAGCAACATTTGGCGCATGCCAGTCCGAGAATTCAACCAGTTTGACTTGAATGCCTTGCTTTTTTACCTCATCTGCTACGCTTTGCAGCAGTTCTGCATAAGGTGGGCTAATGCCAATCGTTAAGACATCATCTTGTGCATAGCTTTTGCTATAGCGGTAACCTGCTAGAGCAAAAATTGTCACGATGATGCTTAAGCCAATCAGCCATTTTTTTCGATTTTGAGTGAAAGATTGCGCCATGGCTTATACTCACTTCCAACCCGGGAACCAAAGTTTTTCACCAATTTCACTATTCAAAGTCTGTTTAACTTTGTCTGATGTTTGATAAATCTTGATGAACTTTTCAAGTTGCGCGGCTTTCTCTGGATGTTGCTGTTGGTAGTCGTCACGCACCACAAATAAAATCGAATACAGGGTATTGGTGTTGTCATCTAAGATGAGGGCATCATTTGGGTCGATGGTTTTTGCAAGACGTAAATAATGTGGATAGCTAAAAACCAAGTCAGCATCATCAACGGCACGTGCAGTTTGTGGACCTTCAACTTCAATAAACTGCAACTTTTTAGGATTGCTGACAATGTCTTGCAGGTTAGATAGATGATTGCTTGGGTCTTTTAAGCTAATCAATTTGGCCTGTTGTAACAGTAATAGCGCACGACCTTGATTCACTGGATCATTTGGAATAACTGTACGTGCATTTTCAGGAATCGCAGCAATCGAGTCATACTTTTTTGAATATAAACCGACGTGTGTGGTGATGCCTTTATCCAGTGCTTTGAGTTTAAATTGAGTTTCTTTGATGGCGTTATCTAAGAAGGGTTGGTGCTGAAAATAGTTAGCATCAATATCACCATGATTGAGAGTAATATTGGGGGTATTCCAATCCGAAAACTCCACCAGTTTGACGTTGATACCTTGCTGTTTTGCTTCTTCCACAGCCACCTTTAAGGGGTTGGCAAAGGGTGGGCTGATCCCAATCACCAATTCAGAGTTACTCGATTTTTTATGATAAGACCAAGCCACCAGTGCAATGACGATGGCAGCGACAATTACCCCAATAACGGTAAATTTTGTTTTTGCAGTTTGAGCCATGATATTTCTCGTATTTTAAAATTTATGCGGTTTGTTTTTGCTGTGTTTTAGAATCAGGGTTCGAGCTTTGACATCGATACTGCTGTACAGGGTGGTTTGCGGTCAGTCGGTCACCTTGAACGAATAATTTGTGGCGTAAACTACCTGTTTCATAGGCGGTTTTATAGCGGCCACGCTCTTGTAATTCTGGGATGACCCAACCAATAAAGTCTTGATGTGACTCTGGGGCAACGGTTCGTGTGAGATTAAAGCCATCTACGCCAGTTTCATCTAAGAGCTGAATGAGTTTTTCTGCTACAGTTTTTCCACTCCCGACAATCAGTGGATAGCGTCCACCGAGTACATGCTGGGCTTTTAAATCCGCTCGCGTAACTTTTTGCTCTTTAAATTTGTTATTGACCGAGGCAATGCTATTGGTTTGTTTATAAGGAATCGCTTCATCATCTGTGAACTGTGCCAAGTCAATTCCGACTGAACTGGAAAAATGAGCCAAACCTGCCTCTGGACTGGCATAGCGAATATATTCGGCGAGTTTTTCTTGTGCGAGTTCATCCGTTTCTGCCGTCACTACACTAATGCCGACAAAGAGTTTAATGGCTTGTTCATCACGACCATGGCTTAATGCAAGCGCACGAATCTTATCGACTTGCTGTTTAAGTTTTTCAGGTGTGTCAGCACCAATAAACATGGCTTCAGCATGTTGAGTTGCAAAAGCTAAGCCTTTGCTTGAAGCGCCCGCTTGATAAAGTACAGGCGTGCGCTGAATAGATGGAGAAACTTGAAAAATGCCCTGGCTTTGGAAAAATTTGCCTTGATGCTGTATGGCGTGAACTTTTGAAGGGTCGGTAAAGACACGGTTTAACTTATCTTTTTGTACGGCATCGTCTTCCCAAGAACCTTCCCAAAATTTATAGCAAAGTTCGAGAAACTCTTTAGCTTGTTCATAACGCAAGTCGTGATCTTTTAAACCTTTTTGACCAATTAACCGTTCTGCGCTGTCTAAGTAACCCGTGACAATGTTCCACCCAATACGACCGTTTGTTAGATGGTCGAGGCTCGCAAAGCGCCGTGCAAACTGATAAGGCGACTCATAGCTCAAATTTACAGTGACACCAAAACCTAAGTGCTGTGTAACGGCAGCCATTGCAGAAACGAGTGTACTTGGGTCATGGCTTGGAAGTTGAATTGACTCTTTTAGGGTTAAATCCAGACCATTTTGATAAACATCGTAGACACCCGTAATGTCGGCGATAAATAAACCATCAAATAAACCTTGTTCTAAAGTTTGCGCCAAATCGGTCCAATAGCTGAGCTCATTAAAACGATGTGACTCATCACGTGGGTGTGTCCACAAACCATGATTGATATGACCTACGCTATTCATATCAAAGGCATTCAGGATGATTTGCTTCGGCTTGTTATTTTGAGATGATAGTGTCATTACAATGTCCCTCTGCGTGGCGGAAGTACACCGTTAAGAAGATAATTGGCAATGAAGTAATATTTCCAACGTGACGCATCATGTAGCGTGTGAACACGGGCATTACGCCAAAAACGGTCTAAGCCATCTTCACGCTGACTACCACGACTGCCTGCTAGTTCAATTAATTTCGAAGCGGCTTTTAAAGCGGTTTCTGTGCTGTGTGCACGAACTTTCGCTACATCGAGAGAAGCTTTTGCAATGCTATCAATGGTTGGATTAGGACGTGCTGCATCGATTGAGCGAGCTGCTTGTTTGAGTAAGACTTCACTGGCACGCACATCGGCAACCACGCGTCCTAGTTCAAACTGAGTTAGAGGATCATCGGTTGCCTGTTCAACAGCAGAGTCAATCCATGGCCGAGCCTGACGCACACGAACCAGTGTTTCCTCAAAAGCAGCACGTGCGATACCCGTTTCAATTGCAGCATGCATAATTTGTGCAAAAGGCCCAACCAGAGTCGGCCTAGAAAAAGCGGTATCGAAAGGAACAATATCTTCTGCATCTACAGCGACATGATTGAATTTGACTGTCCCGCTGCCTGTGGTACGTTGACCAAAACCTGACCAATCATCAATCAGTTCTAGTCCTGAGTTATTCCGTGGGATAAAGACCAGAAGCTCTTTGTCATCGGCATCTTTGACTAAGGTCGGTATGCGGTCTGCAAACAGGCTGCCCGTGCAATAAAACTTTTCACCATTGACCTCATAGCCTTGTTCCGTTTGGCTCAGTGCAGTTTGTTTTTGTGTTGCATTTTTAGTTTTAAACTCAGCCAAGGCATTACCAAAGCGAGCGCCTTTGAGCACTTCTGCATAGAGTTTACGCTTTTGTTGTTCAGTACCGTTATTACGTAAAACCTCTAAGGCATAGAAATGGTTCTGTGGAATTTGTCCAATCGAACCATCCACACCACTCATTAGCGCAATAATTTGTGCGACAGTATAACTGGAAACATCGGCTCCCCCGAATTCCTTAGGTACAGTAATGGCCCAAAGGCCAGTTTGGCTATAGGTCTCGATTTCCTCAAAAGGCAAAATACGTTCCGCATCGCGTTGGATAGCCTGTTGTTTAAACTGCTCAGCTAAATTTTTGGCAATTTCTAAGGCTTCGGCATCGCTTTGAATAATATGTGCATATGCCGCGTTTTGGGATTGAAGTGGAAGAATAGGTTGAAATGAAGTCATGACGTTCTCCTTAAATCCAAGCGTGGCGAGCAGGGAAAGTGTTGTTCAAATAGTAGTTACCCAGTGCATGCAGCTTCCAGCGGATCGGGTCGTGTAAGGTATGCACACGTGCATTGCGCCAATGTTGATCTAAATTATGTTGGCTTAGGCTCGAACGACTGCCGCCAAGCTCTAGGAGCTTTTCAGAAATTTGTAGTGCAGCATCATTGGCATAGACCTTTGCTTCAGCGACTAAAATAGAGGCTTTAGCTGCTTGTTCGGCACTGACAACGCTCAGTTGGTCGAGCTCATCTAAATATTCAGCAGCTTCATCGAGCAGTAGGATAGCGGCATCTAACAGGACTGCGGATTTGCCGACTTCTTGTAAGGTGTAATGTTCAAAACTGGCTTTCTCAACTTGCGCATCGACAATTGGTCGGGCTTTTTTAACTGCTGACAAAGTATCTTCAAATGCAGCTTCTGCAATACCGACATCAATCGCAACTTGCATTAACTGCGAGAAAGCACCACGGTAATTGACGTCTTCAACCAGTTTCCGCTCATCAAAGATAAGTAGTGGATCGACTTCAACCCGCTGTAATTTTACTGTACCGCTTGAAGTTGTACGCTGACCAAAACCATTCCAGTTATCGATAACTTCCACACCTAGTGCTGTGGCATCAACAATAGTCAGTACCACATATCCTTCAGGGTGAATGGCTTTAATGGCTAACCAATGGGCAAAGCTACTGCCTGTAGAGTAGAATTTTTCACCATCGACATAGTAACGACCATTCTCCATGCTTAATGTTGTACTCAGAGTTTTAGTGTCTTTGGTGTTTCGTTCGGGGCCGCCATTGGCAAGGCGTTTACCGTTTAATATTTCATTAAAAATAAACTGTTTTTGTTGTTCGCTGCCCAAGAGATCAATCATGTTGAGCAGCGCAATTTGGTTTTGTGGAATTTGACCGACACTTGAGTCGGCTTTATTAATAATGCGAAAAACCTGAGCTAAGGTTTTGTTGGAAACAAATGCGCCTCCAAAAGCTTGAGGAATACGAATACCGCCTAATCCTTTTTGGCTAAATAACTCGACCTCAGCAAAAGGAAGCTGACGGTTCTGATCACGTTGATCCCGACCTTCTAAGGCAAAGTCAGCGACATGATAGGCTGCATTAATCGCATCCTGATCATTTTGTATCACGTGAATATTTTTAGAGAGTGTATGAGACATAAAAGCACCTTTACTTAATGCCTATACGCTACTTGGGATTGCTTGAATGATTAAATGAAGGATTTTGAATTACTTAGCAGCTAAAAAGTTAAAAATAAAATATGCTAAGTTTAAACATTTAGATGATATTTTAAGTATTTGAAAAATAAGGAATAACTAATTTAACTGAGGGCTGAATGGGATGATCAAAGTCTTATTTATCAAGATTTGAGATATTGTAGAGAAAAAAATGTATAAATTTGATAAAGGCTGTTGAACATTTGCTAGGCAGTTTTGAGTAAAAAGTACATTGTAAATCCTAAATACAGTGACTAAAGTATCCAACTGAAATAGATGGCTTTTCTGAAAAGCCAAAATAGAAAAATAAATGTGGAGCATTTATGAGAACTTTATACCAGTTTCCTTTATCTCATTTTTGTGAGAAAGCTCGCTGGTTGCTCGATCATAAAGAGCTAGATTTTGTCGCACAAAATGTGGTGCCTGGGGTTCACCGGGCATTTGCACAGTTAAAGACCGGTCAAAATAAACTGCCTATTTTGCGTGATCAGGACAAATGGGTCGCTGATACTACCGAGATTGCACTATATCTTGATGAGCGTTATCCAGAACATCGACTGTTACGTAATGAAGCACAGCTTCGTAAAGAGGCTTTAGATGTTAATACGTTAGCCAATGATTTGGGATTGCATGTCCGTCGTTGGGGGTTGGCACATGCATTGTCCGATAACGATCAATCATTACAGATTATGTTGGGCGAAAAGGGGTATTTACGTAAATTTGAAAAATACACCAAACCTTTAATGAAAACATTGATGTCGAAAGGCTATGAGTTGAATGCAGAGAAAATAGAGCATTCCAAAGCTGAAATGCAGCGTTTAATTGAAGTATTGAATGAGAAGTTAATTGCTAATCATGGACGTTACTTTGTCGGGGATCGTTTAGGTTTGGCCGATATTGCTGTGTGTTCGATGTTGGCGCCTGTGCTGGAAATTAAAGGGACACCTTGGGAAAAAGACCATGAGGAAAGTCTATCTGAAGAATTTAGTACTTATAAAACCTATTTAACCAATTTACCCTTGGGGCAGTATGTTTTAAGAGTCTATCAAACCGAGCGCAATGCTCGAGTCGACTGGCGCGGCGTTTAAAATAAGCTTAAGCCAAACAAGGCAAAGGTGATGTGTGACACAGACAGCCTTTGCCTTTCTTGTATTTTCAATATCATGATTTATATAAGCTAAATAGAAATTTTCTCAGTTGATTTGCAACTTTGTAAAAGATCATGGCACTCTTTGTTTGAAAAAGCTGATATCTTTTTATCAATCTCAAAATATATGAAAAAAAATGCAAATAAGCTTTATCTTTCATTTGAAATGCTTAATATAAAATAAACACCTATAAACATAAGTTGTCATGAGAGTTAAATAATGGAATTAGATCGTTTTGATAAGCAAATTTTAGAAATTTTAAGTAATGAAGATATCAATCTAAACGAATTATCAGAGCGTATTAATCTATCGGTCAGTTCAGTACATCGTCGCATTAAGCACCTCATTGATAACGACATTATGACCAAAGTTAAGCGTGATATTAACTATCAAAAGCTCGGTTTTAGTCTACATGTTTTACTCCAAGTATCTTTGAGCAAGCACGATACCGACACTTTTTCCAAGTTTTTAGAAGAGCTAGAAAATATTCCTGAAGTGACCAATGCCTTTTTAGTGACAGGGCAGTCGGCAGACTTTATCGTTGAAGTTGTGGCAAGAGATATGGAAAACTATAGTGATATTTTACTCAAACGCATTGGTAAAATCGAACATGTGGTGGCACTGCACTCAAGCTTTGTGATTAAAGAATATAACGTTTTTAACTGTAGTGGTTTGTTGAGCAAAGTCTAAGTCACGCTGAACTTGTATGAGTCTAATGAGTATTAGGCTTCCTACTTTCAAAAGTTTGCATATTATCAGCGACAATAAGAGTACATCAGCTGTGTATGTTAGAGGTGCTACAGCAGGATGATGTTACTATTCAATTGGTCGTGAAAAACGCTCGGTGGCAAAGTTTTCTGATATTTCGTGATCGTTTGTTGGAAAATCAAAAATTAGTGACGGCGTATAACCAATTAAAACAAGACAGCCAATATTTAACGATGGATGAATATCGATCTAAAAAAGCAAAATTTATTGAAAGTGTATTCAATCAGCCATAAAAAATGCGCTCTCAAAGTTATGTTTGAGAACGCATTTTTATAAAGCAGTAGATTAGGCGTCTAATTCTGCCAATACCGCGTCAGAGAATTCAACGTTGGTATATACGTTTTGTACATCATCTAAATCTTCCAGCATATCAATCATTTTCATAATTTTTTTGGCTTGATCGATATCGGTGATTTCGGCTTTAGTTGAAGGGCTCATGACCACTTCAGCATTGTCCGATTTTAAACCTGCAGCAGTTAAAGCATCTTGTACGTCACCAAAAGATTCAGGTGTAGTAATGACTAAGATTTCATTTTCATCCACTTCGATATCTTCAGCACCTGCTTCAAGTGCCACGTCCATGATTTTATCTTCTAAAGATACATCTTCAAAAGTGATCTCACCACGCTTTGTGAACAAGAAAGCAACTGAACCGTTTGTGCCTAAGTTACCATCTGTTTTTGAGAAACAGTGACGGACATCCGGTACAGTACGGTTTAAGTTGTCAGTCATGGTTTCCACAATAACTGCAACACCACCAACACCATAACCTTCGTAGGTAATTTCTTTTAAATCATCGTTATCTTCACCACCGGCACCACGTTGGATTGCACGGTTGATGACGTCACGTGTCATATTTACAGAAAGCGCTTTTTCTACAACTGCACGAAGACGTGGGTTGCTTGCAGCATCACCACCGCCAAGCTTTGCAGCAGTTGTTAATTCACGAATAAATTTGGTAAAAAGTTTACCACGGCTAGCATCTTGTTTTGCTTTACGATGCTTAATATTGGCCCACTTGGAATGACCCGCCATGCGAAATATGCTCCTTGTAGATTGGCTTTGTGCCTATCAAATTGTGCAAATTCTACCATAAGCACTTTTTTATGCGAAAGTAGGTGTTTTTCTGAAAATCGCCTGAACAAACAAAAAAAGAATTAAAATTGTTTGAAATAAAGCCAGTTATTTAAAATTTACCCTATGAGGCAGTTCACTTTAAAAATTAACTGTTGGGAAACACTCACAGAGACCTAAAAGAATAGGGTTTTCACATTCTTTTAGGTTAATTAAACGACCTTATTGTGCAGCAGTCTTAGGTTCAGGAATCTCAATATCTAAACCAACATGCTCTTTATAAAGTGCTTTAATAAGCACTAAGTCATGATCTAGGTCTGTTGGGTAGATTTTTCCAAAAATACCGCCTTGCTTAGTTTTTGAGTTCGCGTACATCAGCACAATAGGGACATTTGCTGCTTTAGCAATATGCCAAAATCCAGTACGAATAGGTTTACGTACTTCACCTGTTTTGGCACGTGTCGCTTCAGGTGCAATGACTAAATTGAATTTTTCATTTTGGCTAAAGTGTTCAACCATTTGAGACACAATGTCTTTATTTGACTTACGATCGACTGCGATACCACCAATGGCTTCGAGTATGGGCTTCATTGGCCCTTTAAATAATTCTTTTTTAATCAGAGTATGGATTTTCATATCGTAGATTTGAAAAATCGCCAGTGACAAGACAGCATCCAACATAGAAGTATGTTCAAATCCAATAATGACTTGCTTATCTTCCAAAACGTTTGGTTCTACATGATATTTCCAGCCTGCGAGTTTAAACGCAGACTCACCAATGAATTTTTTTAACATGAGCATAAAAATACAAGTGTTTTTTAAAGAGGCTAATGTCTGCTTGTTTGCGATTTGAGTCAAGTCCTACTTGATTGCACTTACCACTTTTATGAGTCGTTTTGAATCCTCATCAGTTGAACAAGGAGAGGGTAAAAATAGAACACTAAGATGTTTTAAATCTAATCAAATAGAAAATAAATATGGTGAAAATGAAAATACCACTATTCATAAACGAAATGACAGATTAGACTTTGGTCTAAGACTAAAGTGTGCATTTTCACACTTTAACTTTGGTTTAACAAAGTTCAGGATTGTTAAAATGGCTTATCTTCCGACTTTTTTATGTGCAATCGTTCTCTTTGTTTTGGTGGTTATTTGGTCAATTGTTGAGTTTTTCATTGAGTCACGAAAAAAAGAAAAAGCCGGTATTTAGTTTTTATCCAATTTAATTAAATTTTATTATTCTAGTATTTATAAGTACTTTTGAGTCTTAGTATGTAACTCAAAGATCGTGAAAGACCTGATATGTCAGTTTGATGATCTAAATTTTCCCGATTGTTTGGATAGTGTACAACCATGTATGAAAAAGCTTGTCTTTTGAAAAAATCTTCGCTAGTATTCATTTCGCCTGAACTTGTTGATATATAACAAATTCAGTATATTAGGGCCTATAGCTCAGTTGGTTAGAGCAGCGGACTCATAATCCGTTGGTCGACAGTTCAAGTCTGTCTGGGCCCACCATATAAAACAACCACTTAGGTGTACTAATCCTAAGTGGTTTTTTTGTTTTTAGATTCTGGTAAGCAAATGGTAAGCAGCTTAAATCAACATTATTCTGTAAGCATTCGCTAAACCCCATAGCTTTTTTTAATTTGAGTTGGGTTTCCATCGGTGTTGAAGTAATACTTCAATCTGGGTCACTTTATGTATCGGCAACCTTTTCGGCACATCACTTAATTGGGCATGCGGATCCAGTCCATTCAGCTTTGCTGACTGAATCAGGTGTATGATATTAGCTGCTCGCTGACAACTGCTCATCGAGCCAGCAAATAACTAGTTATTACGTCCCAAGGCCCTGGAACACATCTGATTTTAGATCCCTTATGAAGCAATGCTTCTTATGTTGATTGGTAAGTTACCATCAACCAGATAGCGGCCAGAGTGCTTGCCAGTTTTTTAGGCTGTAGTTGATCCTCAGAGCGGTTAGGGAATCCGATAGCAGCGTCAGATGGTGTTAGTTGAGCCATTAATATAGTCTCGATTTGAGGTATTCATTAAAGCGTTCAACTTTACCTTTGGTCTGTACATAGTAGGGCTTACATATGCGGGGGGCTTTGTTGCACAAACATTCAAAAGCTAAACTTCTTCCAAGTTATCTAAATTTAAGTGGCAACTTGGGTGTGAGGTCGACCTAAATCTGTAAATTTATTTAATACGGCCACACGTGCATGAATCT
>NZ_JACBEZ010000037.1:0-31215 GCF_013391465.1 Acinetobacter sp. SwsAc2
GAGATTCATGCACGTGTGGCCGTATTAAATAAATTTACAGATTTAGGCCGACCTCACACCCAAGTTGCCACTTAAATTTAGATAACTTGGAAGAAGTTTAGCTTTTGAATGTTTGTGCAACAAAGCCCTACAAATACCTAAAGTCTGTTTCATTGAGGTTCTATGTATATGACTTACCAAACTCGTAGCTTAGAGTATTAAAAAGCACACTCAATACAGACCAGCTTGTTGATTTTATATATCAACATGATAACCAAAAATTTGGATTCCAATTACTTCGAGATTAATCCGTAAAACATAAAAACCCGCAATAAATGCGGGTTCTATCACTCTCAAATATTAATAATGAAAAACGCGTTTATCCAAAGGTATTTCTATACCAATCGATGCACCAGCATCATTACCATGTAAATCAGAATCGCTGAACCAACCATTAATTTTGATTGGTACAAATGGACTTAAGTAATGTGACCAAGTTAAATCGATAGCTTTAATATCATCTGTTTCAGGAAAGGCTGCATTGGTAATACGGCCAGATTGATTAACCTTTGCAAATAATAATCGACCATTTAGACGGTTCATTGCATCGAATCGAATATCACCACCCAAAGATACCATTTCACCATCACCACCCATAGCATGCCCCAATGGGAAACCATGTTGGTAATAACCATCGGTATAAGTTGAATGATTATATGAAACCCCTAACGCGTCACGGTTGGTACGAGTATCAGCCCATTCTGTATAAAGTTGATATGGCATGTTTTTAAAAGATGACGAATAATCTACGCCAGCAAGATACATTTTTTTAGAAGGTAATCCACCAGCCTCATCCTCACCTACATATTGTCCATACAGACTCATAGGTACACTCAACAACTGCTGAAAATTCAATCGAGCATCAAATCCTGCAACCTGATTAGACGGATCAGGTTCTCCTGTACCACCGTTATCCTTGTTTCCAATCATAGCATCCCAGAATGAGCTAAAACTTTCTGGTCGTCCCTCGCCCCCCCACTGAAAAGCACGTGAAGCGCCTAATTCTAAATAAGGTAAAGGTTGTGCCGTAAGACGTAGACCCACTAATTTAGCATCAGGTACAGCAGAATAGTCATCTAATTGACCTGCAAATGCTTGATATTGCCACGGACCAATCCATGACAACCATTTTGTTTCAAAAGCTGATTGATCTGCGCGCTGAGCGGTAAAGCCATAGACTGGGCGGCTCGCATCACCTCGTAAAAGACTCCCATCATGACCTGGCCCCCAATATGTTGGTATCTGACCAGCAATCAACCATTGATTCCACAATTTTCCAGCTATGTAAGATCCTTCAACATTAACTTCTTGATCGTTGTCAATTTGTGGGTCTTTTTCTCCATTCACTCTAAGGCGAATATCCCAATTTTCACCACCAGCATTAAATTCCAAACCTGCTTGGTACTGTGCTTTTTCTTGATCACCAAAAGCTTGAGGAATTTCCTTTTGATCACTCTCTGCAAATAAGCGTGCTTTAAACATCGCGTTCTCACGATCGAGATGAGCTCGCACTGACTCAATAACTTTTTGCTGAGCAGGAGTCGCAACTTTAGCCTGAGACAATACTCTTTGAATTTCATCACCGCTCATTGGCCATGTAGATGTGCTAATTTGAATCACACCCTGCTGATTTAACCAGTTTAGATCTGTTCTTAAATTTTGATCATTTAAAACGAGACCTTGAGCAAAGATACTCGTTGTTGCACCCATTAGCACAGCGATTGCAAGTGTTTTTTTTAGAAACATTCCGTTTTATTCTCAGGACTTAAAGCTAAGTGTTACCTTATTTTTTTTATCTCTTTTTTACAAGCTTTTCTATTTAGTAATGTTGTAAAGATCAAAAAAAACCCGCAATGAATGCGGGCTTTTTATGTTCAGATCAAACTTAGTTTTTATGACGCATGTGTGGGAACAGAATCACATCACGAATACTTGCTGCATTAGCGAATAACATAACTAAACGGTCAATACCAATACCCTCACCCGCTGTCGGCGGTAAGCCGTACTCAAGTGCTTCAACAAAGTCTGCATCGTAGTGCATTGCTTCATCATCACCTGCGTCTTTTTCTGAAACCTGAGCTTGGAAACGTTCGGCTTGGTCAATCGGGTCATTCAACTCTGAGAAACCATTCGCAAGTTCACGGCCACCAATAAAGAACTCAAAACGGTCCGTAATGTGTGGGTTATGATCATTACGACGTGCCAATGGCGATGTTTCAGCAGGATATTCTGTAATGAAAGTCGGTTGACGTAGCTGAGTTTCAACAGTTTCTTCAAATACGATGGTTTGAAGTTTACCCAGACCAAAACCTGGTTTTACCTGTTCTTTCAGCTCTTCTTGCACAAATTTTGCCAAGAATTCACGGTCATTGACATTTTCAGGCGTGAACTGTGGGTTGTGTGCAAGAATGGCATCAAACATTGAAATTTTCTTGAATGGGCCTTTGAAGCTATACACTTCTTCACCATAAGGCACATCGGTTGAACCCAAAATGTCCAGCGCTAAACGCTCAAGCATATTTTCGGTAAGTTCCATCAAGTCTTTATAGTCTGCATAAGCTTGATAGAATTCAATCATGGTGAATTCTGGGTTATGACGCGTCGAAACACCTTCGTTACGGAAGTTACGGTTAATTTCAAACACACGCTCAAAACCACCAACAACCAAACGCTTTAAGTAAAGCTCAGGCGCGATACGTAAGAAAAGTGGCATATCCAAAGCATTATGATGCGTTTCAAATGGACGCGCTGATGCTCCACCTGGAATCACATGCATCATCGGTGTTTCTACTTCCATGAAGCGCTTTTCAGTTAAAAATGCACGAATGCCTGAAACCACTTTGGCACGGATTTCAAAAGTCTTACGTGTTTCTTCGTTCACAATCAGGTCAAGATAACGCTTACGATATTTAACTTCAGTATCGTTTAAACCGTGGAATTTATCTGGAAGTGGGCGAAGCGACTTGGTTAAAAGCTCAAAATGTTCGATATGCACATAAAGGTCACCTTTACCAGAACGACCAATATAACCTTTCACCGCGATAATATCGCCAAGATCTAAGCTCTTAATGGTTTCTAAGGTTTCTGGTGCTAACTCTTTACGCGCTACATATAACTGGATACGACCCGTCATATCTTGGATCACGATGAATGAACCGCGGTTCAACATCACACGACCCGCTACAGACACATAAACATGCTCTGCTGCTTCAATTTCTTCTTTGCTTTTGTCTGCAAATTGATCTTGTAAGTCTTGAGCATAATGTTCACGTTTAAAGGTGTTTGGCCATGGGCTAGTGCCCGTTTGTTTGGCTTGATCTTCAATCTGCTTTAACTTGGCATGACGCTGTGCAATTAAATCGTTTTCGGAAATGGCTTGTTCAGAAGTCGATTGAGCGTTTTGTTGCGTCATCTCTGCCTCGTATATGTATTAAAAAACGGAAGTTGCATAGCATAGCAGAATTCCAGACGAATGAGCATCATCAAAAACCACGCGATATATAAAAAAGTATACATCCTGTTTATTTCAGAGCTAAGACGCCCTCTGTATAAAAGTTCTGTCTATTTCTTAGACCAAAAGCTAACTTCATTTCACGATCAATCCCTCTACAATGGACATTATAAATCGTGGAAAAGTAAACTTTTCTCCACTCATAAAATAATTTAGTTTTTTAATTGAATGATAAATCATGAGCAGATGCGAATCTAAAATTTTGTTTTTGCATGGATTAGACTCCTCACGCGAGTCCACTAAGTTCCATGCCATTGATGCAAAGCAGAAATTTTGTATCGATATCGATTATCGCTATCTCAATTTTTCTACCGTAGCCAGTTTCTACGACGATATTATTGAAAAAATAAAACCTGAAATTATTGTTGGACATTGTATTGGTGCGTATTGGGCATTGAAAATGTCGCTGCTGCATCAAATTCCATGTGTGATTGCCAACCCACGTTTAGCCCCTGACTTTCGCGATGATTACCCGAGCATTAATGATACTGACTTAGATCACAATGTGCCGCAAGTGGCCTACTTGGAGCTGGGAGATGAATTAATCGATATGTACGCGGCACAGGAAATTTTAGAAAATTACATGTTGATTCAAGCGGTTGAAGGCGGACATCACCGACTACTTAAACCTGAAAATATTAATCAACTGATTGAACATTTAGAACAACAATATTTATATAAATAAAAAAAGCCTTGGATGTCCCAAGGCTTTTTTATCTGCTTATGCCGCAACAGATTCTGGTTTTGATTTGTCATCTAATACTGACCAAATCTTTAAACCTAAGTCAGTATGCAAATCAGGCAAATCAAGAAAAATACTGGCACCGAGCACTTCATGATTACATTTTGCCACCAGCTGATTAACGGCTTTTAATGTCCCACCTGTCGCTAAAACGTCATCTACAATAATCACTTTTTGCGATGGAGTATTGGCTGACATTTCTAAGCGGTCTAATCCATATTCCAAACTATAACCGACACCCACCACCGGTGGTGGCAGCTTGCCTGCTTTACGTACCAACAATAAACCTTTACCTAAACGTTGTGCCAATAAGCTCGCAAGCACAAAACCACGCGCTTCTACAGCAACAAAACTATCTACTTCCGCCAACTGCTCAGCAGGAATACTTGCAATTAACGCGTCGGTTAAAGGCTCAATATTGCTCATAAACAATGGGGTTAAATCGAAGAAGCAAATCCCAGGTTTTGGAAAATCTTGGACCGTACGAATGTGCGACCACAACGTTGTAGACAAGTTGTTCATAGGAGATCAATAAAATTTGAAAAGGAATAGATGAATTTTACAGCTTTATCTGTTAAAAAAACAGTCAAGCACTGGCTATGCAGCCGACTGAACAACCAAAATATTTATGTAAGTTATTGTTTTCAATTAAATCATTTATTTAATAAATATTAGGTATAGATACACTCAATATTAAAATAGCAATTTAACTTTGAGTTTACAGCACGACCTTAGTCTATACATCAATAATTTTATAAGGCTAGCTGACTGAAAAAACGCATCTTTTTTAGATGTAATTATCTATAACCTTCACACATTCGCAAAACGCGATCTGGTTTTAAATGATACGTTTTGTCCTGATCATCGCTTTTAGCCGATAGATTCAATCATTAAACTCCGATATTTACTTTACATTCGTATTAGAACTGCGTAAAAATTTAGATTAGCGAAGTATGCTAACCACTCAGATGAGTAGCAGCTTGCGTAATGGATTATTTTACTGAACCCTTTCTTGTTCAGCGTTTTGGAGAGTCAAATGAAGAAGTATCAATGCATCGTTTGTGGATGGATTTATGACGAAGCAGAAGGTTGGCCACAAGATGGCATCGTGGCGGGAACGAAATGGGACGATATCCCTGACGATTGGACTTGCCCAGATTGTGGCGTGTCAAAAATCGATTTTGAAATGGTTGAAATCTAATTCATAGTGTTAAAGACCATGCAGCATGGTCTTTTTTTACGTCTTTAAAATAATCTCTGGAGAACCTTATGCATCCCATCGTCATCATTGGCTCAGGTATGGCAGGCTATGCTGTAGCACGTGAATTTCGCAAGCTGAACCCTGAACAAGAGCTGCTTATGCTATGTGCAGATGATGCGACTAATTATGCCAAACCAACATTGTCCAATGCCTTTGTTGCCAACAAAGCGCCTGAACAGATTGCTTTGGGTGATACAGAGAAAATGGCAACACAACTGAAAATGCAAATTGCCACGCATACTTGGGTGAAAGAGATTCATACTGAACAACAGCAGTTAACCGTTATTAAAGATGGCGCTGAATCTACACAGCCCTACTCTCAATTGGTTTTAGCGGTAGGAGCAAACCCAATTCGCTTAGCCATTGCGGGCGATGGAAGTACTGACATTCAAGTTGTAAACAATCTAGACGACTATAAAACCTTCCGCGCAAAACTTGAAAAGCGTGCAGACAAACGTGTAGTCATTTTAGGTGCAGGTCTTATCGGTTGCGAATTTGCCAATGATTTACAACATACAGGTCATCAAGCTACCGTTATCGACTTGGCAAACCAGCCTTTGGGCCGTTTATTGCCAGCGCATGTTTCAAGTGCCTTTAAAGAAAACCTTGAGGCAACGGGTATTCATTTTGTCCTTGGCACCACAGTTGAAAAAGTGTCTAAAATTGAAAATGGTGACTATGTTGTGACCTTAGCCAATGGTCAGTCTTTAGTCGCAGATGTAGTCTTATCTGCGATTGGTCTACAACCAAACATTTCCCTTGCAAAAGAAGCAGGTATTCAAACCAGTCGTGGCATTTTGACCAATGCACAACTTGAGACGAATCAACCGCATATCTACGCCGTAGGAGATTGTGCTGAAGTCAATGGACTCTTGCTACCTTATGTGATGCCAATCATGCAACAAGCACGCGCTTTAGCCAAAACATTAAATGGCGAGACCACTGCGGTGCATTACCCTGCTATGCCTGTAGCAGTTAAAACACCCGCTGCGCCGCTCACTGTTTTGCCTGCGCCAATCGATGCAGAGGTGAACTGGGAAACTGAGGAATTAGACGATGGCATGATTGCCAAAGCCCTAGACAGTCAAGGTACACTTCGCGGCTTCGTACTGCTCGGTGCAACCGCAGCGAAACAACGTTTAGCATTAACAAAACTGGTTCCAGACTTGATTCCAGCACAGGTTTAGAGTTTAAATAAAAGGACATTTATAACAATAGATGTCCTTTATGTGAGGATTACAATAATGAATAGCGCACTCCAATATAATCTTTCACCCTATACCTCTTTCATGCGCGAAACCAAAGTCGACTTAGGCAATGGTATTGAACTCCATGTCGAAATCGGTGGCGAAGACCATCATCCGACCATTGTTTTGATCATGGGCTTAGGAGCACAGCTGTTATTTTGGCCTGATTTCTTCTGTAAATCTCTGATTGATCAAGGGTTCCGTATCATTCGCTTTGATAACAGAGATATTGGTTTATCTTCAAAAATTAAACATCAAGGTCCACGCTTAAACACCCTCAAACTGATGGGGCGTTTTGCTTTAGGTTTAGATAACCGTGGTGCACCTTATGACTTATACGACATGGCTGACGATGTGGCACTACTTTTAGACCGTTTAGGTTTAGATGAAAGCTATGTGATTGGCGCATCCATGGGCGGTATGATTGGGCAAATTCTAGCAGCGCGTCATCCACAGAAGGTCAAAAAGCTCGGCTTAATGTTCACCAGTAACAACCAACCTTTACTGCCACCGCCTTTTCCAAAGCAACTCTTTAGTCTAATTGGTCGACCTGAATCGACCGATGAAGAAGGGATTGTAAGCCATTCTTTGAAAGTGTTTAAGCTTATTGGCTCACCTGATTATCACAATCCAATCGAGTCAATTCAGACTTCTCGCAAATTATATCGCCGAAGTTATTACCCTGCGGGTGTACTTCAACAGTTTTTAGCAATATTATGTACAGGTTCTTTATTGCAACTGGACAAACAGATTCAACAACCGACCCTTGTGGTGCACGGTTCGCGAGACCGTTTACTCCCGCCTAGTCACGGAAAGGCCGTTGCAAAGGCAATTATGGGTGCTAAATTTGAATTAATTGATGGAATGGGGCATGATATCCCACCTCACTTCATTCCAAATCTTAGCGAATTATTTGCACAACACTTTAAATTATAATCATTAGGACACTATGGCTGCATTACCATCCTTAAGACAGCTGTCATATCTCGTTACACTGTCAGAAACGCTGCATTTTACTGAAGCTGCACGCCGTTCATTTGTAACCCAATCGACTTTGTCGGGCGGGATTATGGAGCTTGAACGCCTACTCGGTGGCGTACTTGTAGAGCGTGATCGCCAAAATGTGCGCTTAACTCCTCTAGGCGAGCAAGTCGTTGCTCGTGCTCGTGTTCTACTGGCAGATGCTCAAGACCTGATGCGTTTAAGCCGAGAAATGAGCGAGCCTTTAACTGGTGATTTACATCTAGGTGTTATTCCAACCATTGCGCCATTTATTCTGGCGCAATTGTTAGATGAAGTGCATAAGCAACTCCCTAAAATTCAACTACATTTACACGAAGCGCAAAGTGAGAAAATTGTAGAAAAACTCGAACATGGCAATTTAGACATGGTCGTTTTGGCTCTACCTTTTGATACACGTGGCTTAAAAGTTGCTGAAGTCGCAAAAGAAAGTTTGTTTTTGGTCTGCAATAAATCAGATATCGCAAGCCAAGCCAAATCGCTAGACGACTTAGACCTTTCGCGTTTAATGTTGCTTGAAGAAGGCCACTGCTTACGTGACCACACTCTAAGTGCCTGCCCTATTGGTGAGCGTAAAAACGATCATCGTTTAAAAGCGAGTTCTTTACCGACCCTTGTGGAAATGGTATCGGCTGATCTTGGTTTTACTTTATTACCTGAAATCGCAATTCATACCAATATGATTAAAGCGAATCCAGATTTAATGGTCAAACAAATTGAAGCTGCTCCAAGTCGTATCTTGGCTTTGGTGACACGTAAAAGCACTCCGCTACAAAGCGAATTTGATGTGCTATTACAAATCCTGCAAAAAATTACTCAAGATCTACACTAAGCTTATTTTAGTGCATAAAAAAGGAGTCAAACATGACTCCTTTTTTTGTGCCTGAATCTTTTTTAGATCCAAGCCTCCCCCCAAAATTATTTAATCACATCTAGCAAATAACGCTGTGCATTATGCTCGGTTTCGCCTTCAGCTGGCGTCGCACGAAGCCAAGTTCCATCACCTTGTAGTAACCAAGCTTGTTGATTATCCTGCAAATAGGTCAACAAACCTTGCTGATAAATACGTTTTTTCAAAGCTGGATCTTCAATTGGGAAACAGGCCTCAACACGATTAAATAGGTTCCGATCCATCCAGTCGGCGCTCGAACCATAAATGCGTGCATCGCCATTATTACTAAAATAGAAAACACGCGTATGTTCTAAGAAACGCCCCACGATCGAACGTACACGAATGTTTTCCGAAAGCCCTGGCAAGCCCGGGCGTAGACAACAAATTGAACGAATAATGAGATCAATTTGTACACCTGCCTGTGATGCCTCATACAGCTTATTGATCAGTTGCACTTCGGTTAGTGCATTCACTTTCACAATAATTTGTGCTTTCTTGCCCGCTTTCGCATTGGCAATTTCATCATCAATAAAGTGGATCAATTGTGCATGGAGCGTAAACGGCGCATGAAGTAGCTTTTTCAGCTTCGCCATTTTCCCCATACCTGTCAACTCTTGGAAAATACGGTGTACATCTTCACACAACTCTTTATCGGTCGTGAGCAAGCCATAGTCGGTATAAATTCGTGCATTACCCGCATGGTAGTTACCCGTTCCCAAGTGCACATAACGAACGAGTTTATTATTTTCACGGCGTACCACAAGAATCATTTTGGCATGGGTTTTATAGCCCACAATGCCATAAACAACCACTGCACCCGCTTCTTGTAGCACATTTGCCACTTCGATATTTGACTCTTCATCAAAACGCGCACGCAGCTCAATCACCGCGGTAACTTCTTTACCATTACGCGCCGCTTCTGCTAAGACTTGTACAATTTCAGAGTCTGCACCACTGCGGTATAGGGTTTGCTTAATTGCCAACACTTGTGGGTCACGTGCCGCTTCACGCAACAAGTTAATCACAGGTGCGAAAGACTCAAACGGATGATGTAGTAAAATATCCTGCTTCTGCATTGCAGAGAACATGCTTTCCGACTTTTTCAACACTTTAGGAATAACAGGAATATGTGCGTCATACCGTAGATGTGGACGTTTAAAATTGGACAATAAACGCGCCAAGTTCACAGGTCCTTCGACTTTATACAACTGCTCCTGATGCAGATCAAATTCATCTAGCAAGTAGTTATAAATATGTTCTGGACAGTTTTGTGTAACTTCCAAACGTACTGCTCGTCCAAAACGACGTGAACTTAACTCACCTTTCAGTGCTTTGGCTAAGTCTTCCACATCTTCATTGAGCGCCAAATCAGCATTCCGTGTGACACGGAACTGATAACAGCCTGTTGCTGTCATCCCTGGGAACAAGTCAGAAACATGCTCATGGATGATAGCTGAAAGCATCACATGATGCTCTTTTCCACCTGTGAGCTCATCCGGTAGACGAACCACACGTGGCAATGAACGTGGTGCAGGAACAACGGCCAAATCAATCTGACGACCAAATGCATCTTTCCCTTCCAAAGTCACAATAAAGTTGAGACTTTTATTCACTAAACGCGGAAATGGGTGCGCAGGGTCAAGGCTAATCGGTGTTAAGACAGGTGCGACCTGTTCTTGGAAATATTTCTTCACCCATGAAGACTGTGCAGGCGTCAGTTCCCCACGGCGTAAGAAGCAAATGTCTTCCTCACGTAGTTTCGGCAGAATTTCATCATTGAGAATACGATACTGACGTTCAATTGCAGCATGTGCAGTTTGCGAAATTTGATCGAGTACTTGGCGTGGAGTTAAGCCATCGGGGCTACGGCTTTCATTACCCAGATCCAACTGTTCCATGACGCCCGCAACGCGAATTTCAAAGAACTCATCTAAGTTACGTGAAAAAATCAGTAAGAAATTCATCCGTTCTAACAACGGATGTAAAGGATCTACGGCTTGTTCCAATACACGTAAATGGAAATCTAATATCGATAACTCACGGTTAATATA
Source organism: Acinetobacter sp. SwsAc2 (assembly GCF_013391465.1). Taxonomy (NCBI): domain Bacteria; kingdom Pseudomonadati; phylum Pseudomonadota; class Gammaproteobacteria; order Moraxellales; family Moraxellaceae; genus Acinetobacter; species Acinetobacter sp. SwsAc2. The sequence continues at coordinate 10,764 of NZ_JACBEZ010000037.1, forward strand.
GCGATCGTTATACGCGTATTCAGGTTGTGGTATCGGAGATGTGCTTGCTGCCGTATTCATAGCTAACCTTTAATTATTTGAATGCGTTTTATCATGATAAGTATGCTTCAATTTTGTGACAATTTCATAAAAAAAAGCCCATAAATTTGGGCTTTTTCAGATCAATCAAATTAAGGGATATCGCTATAGCGCATATACTTTCGAATCATGCGCTCGCGGTTTTGTAACTTACGGTCATTTTGATGGTCTTGGTAGTATTTCGGATTAGGCAAAATGGCCGCTAAAAAGACCGCCTGCTCTCGGCTTAAGCTACGTGAACTTTTACCAAAGTAGTGTTGGGTTGCAGCTTCCACGCCATAGATATTATCGCCAAACTCCACCGAGTTTAGGTATACCTCTAAGATGCGTTCTTTGCTCCACATCCGTTCCATCATCCAAGTTGCAACAGCTTCCTGCCCCTTACGAATGAATGAACGCTTGTTATATAAAAATAAGTTTTTGGCCAATTGCTGAGAAATTGTTGAACCGCCGGCAACCACTTTGCCCGTGTCATTATTACGTTCAAGCGCCGCTTGAATGCCATCCCAGTCAAAACCATGATGTTGCATAAATTTGCCATCTTCAGCCGCAACAATGGCTTTTTTCATGTACTCACTGATCTCATCATAATCACGCCATTCGTGTTGAATGGGTTTAGATGGCTCAGACCAATAATCAATCCGCATAAACATGGTGGTTTCCACTGGCTTGTAACGCCACCACGCTAGGCTTGCAAAAATCCACAACTGTACCAAAAGCACGAAGCTGACAACGACTAACAAACTACGAACAATAAAAGCTTTCATGCCAGTGGCTTACTCCAAAAATCATTTTTATTCATGCTAAGCTTGGGCAAATATAGCAAAATTTTAGCAAGAATAGCATGACAGAGCTTACACCTCCGCAAATCAAAACAAAATTTGACGTACATTTATGGTGGATTACCGCCGTCATTATTGCCGTGAATGTTGGGTTGTTTTTTTGGCAAATCCTGCATGGCATGGATGTCAGCAATCCAAGTACGGCGGATGCCATACATTGGGGAGCAGACTATGCACCACTTACCTTCTTGGCTGAGCCGATGCGTTTGTTGAGCAGTATGTTCTTTCATTTTGGCTTGGTTCACCTCATGTTGAACATGTGGGCGCTGTATATTTTTGGCAGTGTGCTGGAGCAAATGTTTGGACGTGTCTATTTTCTTGCGCTATATGTTCTTGCTGGTCTCATGGGTAGCTTGCTCAGTGGTTATATTGCCATCCAAGACAGTTATGAACTGATTCGTATTGGGTTCGCAAACCCTGAACTCTTGCCGCGTGTCGGTGCAGGGGCTTCAGGTGCCGTCATGGGACTGGGGGCAGCACTGACGGTTCTATCGCTACTGCCGATACTCCCACAGCAACGTTTTATTTTAGATAAAAAGACTTTGCTCATCGTGATGGGTATCAACTTAGCCATGGGCTTTATGATTTCAGGTATTAATAATGCCGCACATATTGGCGGCATGTTGATGGGTGCTGTTTTGGCGGCACTTTGGTATCTCTCCCAAAAGGTGCAGCAGCGTTGGATTATGCCGCTGAGCCTTGTTTTGGCAGCCTGCGGTTCGTATTGGTTTTACTTACACTGCCAAAACCTTGTGGTCTATATTCAACCCTTATGGTCAGAAGTGTTAATGATGATGCGTCAACAGCTCAATTTCTAAGATTCAACACTTAACGTATTAAGAGATCAATCACGCTTGATTGATCTCTCTCAAACTTTGTAAAGGCGGAATATCACTGAGATAACTTAAGCGATAACGCCCAATCAGCGCGCAGAGTAAGGTCATGAACAGTGGTAAAATGAGCCAGATTTCCCAGTGTGGCTGAATGGCTAATCCCATGCGATAACATGCTACCGCACTTATTGCTTCAGCAAATAAACAAGAAACCACACCTGCCATAAAACCAATAAAGCCAATTTCTAGACTGAGCATAGTTCTGAGTTTTTGCTTGGAACCACCAAATGAACGTAATAATGCCACTTCACGTTTACGCTCATCCATAAGTAAGTTCAGGCAAGCAATTAAAACCAGAATACCTGAAATACTCACTAAAACTGCAAGGATCGTGACAATCTGCACCAGCACCGTAACAATGCGCTTAATTTCATCTAAAATTAAACTGACATCAATAAAGACAGTGTTGGAAAATTGCTGAATAATGCTGATCAATTTCGCTTTGTCAGACTCGGGTACATAAAAACTGCCCAAATAACTGCCCGCATTTTCATCCATGGTCTGTGGCGCAAAAATAAAGAAGAAGTTTGGGCTAAAACTTTCCCATTCTACAGTTCGTAAGTTTGCCACTTTGGCGTGAATGACACCCTCTGGTAAGCTAAAGGTCAGTTGATCCCCCACTTTTATCCCAAGCTCTGTTGCGGTATTGGCTTCTACCGAAACTTGTCCTTTTGCTGTGAGTTTTGCTGTGCCAGAGACAATTACATTATCTTTAGGATAACGGTCTGCTTGAGTCAAATTTAATTCACGGCGTAAGGAATTATTTTGCTTGACCAAATCCTCAGCAAAAGGCTGTCCATTTTTGGCAATCAGTCTACCTCGAATATTCGGATAGAGCGGCGTACTGTTCCAGTGGTTCTGCTCAATTTGTGCTTTTAACTCAGGCATGTCAAAAGGCGGTAAACCATATACAAACTGATTGGGCGTTCCCGCAGGGATTTGCTGCTGCCAACGCTCTAACAAATCGGTTCGTAAGACGGCTAAGACCGTAATTAAACTAAGCCCCAAAGCCAAAGCGGTAATCTGAAATGCAGTCTGGTAAGGTGTGCGGACATAAGCAGAAACCGCATTTTTCAAGCCACGCAGAAACTTCAAACTCAGCCAGACTACAGCGTATAACACTGCACATAGAATGATAATTGCCCCAATGACCATGGCTGTCAGTACAATGTTTTCAGTCAGAACGATACTAAACAGCACCAGACTTGCCGTTCCTGCGAGCAACATCCAAAACATAGACGAAACCGATTTTTCTTGACTGCGAATGACACGGATAGGCGGCGTATTTAACAGTTCCCAAAAACTCGGCAAGACAAAACCCAGAAGCACTACGGCACTGGTCAACATAGCAATCGGAATCGGCCCGAGCAGCATATCCCACGCTGAAAACGCAATACTTAAGTGTGGGATCAGTTGTAACATCAGCTGTAACAGGCCATAGCCCAGCCCTACCCCCACTGCACTCCCGACCAACATGGCAAGCAAAAACACCACACCCAACAAACTGAGGTAAGCCCAGAGAATTTGTGACTTCGCCGCCCCCATACAACGCAATAGCGCAATGTGATCTTGGTTTTGTTGTACAAAGCGCTGACTGGTCAAAGCAATCGCAATTCCACACAGCAAAATCGTTAAGATATTCGCCAACTGCAAAAAAGTGTCCAAATTTGCAATTGGTTTCATTAAACGGGTATTGCCCTCACTGGCATTGCGTAAGCGTAAGCTGTTTTGTGGTTCTTCCGCATTAGGACTTTGAGTTGTCGCACTGACCTCTTCAGACAATACATTCTGCTTCTTAAAATTTGCTTCAAACTGCTGAGTATTTTGTGCTGTACCTGCCATCAGTAGACGATAGTCAATACGACTACCGACTTGTATAGCATTGGTCTTGGCAATATCTGCTTTTGAGATAATCACCGTCGGCGAGAACCCCGAAAAGCCTAACTCTTGATTGGAATCATGCTCAATCAAGCCTGTGATCTTAAACACACCATCTGCAATATTGAGTTGATCGCCCAGTTTAACCCGTAGCAAATCCATAGCACGCTGGCTCAACCAAACTTCACCTGAAGCAATATGCTTCGCAGCAGGCTGAATGCGTAACTCTCCACGCAGAGGAAAGGCTTGATCGATGGCTTTGACATTGACCATAACAAACTGATCATCGGTATATGCCATCGAACTAAAGACAGTGACTTCGGATTGTTTTAAATTAAGAGCTGTCGCTTGCGCTTTCCATTTCGGATCGAGCTTTTGACTGTCCGTTAGAACCAAATCCCCTGCTAGCATCTCAGCGGCTTGAAGCGCTACGGCATTTTGAATTTGCTCATTACTAAACTTCAGCGCGGTCGTTGCACTGATCGCGAGAATCAACGCAATAATCAATAAATACACACCGCTACTTTTAAAACTTTGCTTCAGTAAGGGTTGAAATAGCGAATTCATTTTATCCTCCCGTTCGAGGATGTTCGATCAACTGTCCATCGAGTAATTCAAAATGGCGCTGGCACTGTTCTGCAAGCGTATGGTCATGCGTCACTAAAATCAGGGTCGTACCCAACTCACGGTTCAATTGAAACAATAATTGCTCAATTTCTCGCGCAGTTTGACTGTCTAAGTTTCCTGTTGGTTCATCGGCAAAGATAATTTTTGGCTCAGCAATCAATGCACGAGCAATTGCGACGCGCTGCTGCTCCCCACCCGAAAGTACCTTCGGTGTTTGGGTGGCTTGTCGCTCTAATCCAACCTTTTGCAACAAACTCAAAGCGCGTTGCTCCGCTTCAGCGAAGTTAAATGATGCATGAAGCCGTAACGGGAGCATCACATTTTCAACCGCAGTCAGGTGTGGCAGCAGTTGAAAGGATTGAAACACAAATCCAATATGCTTTAAACGCACCTGCGCACGCTGTTCTTCATTGAGCTTGGAAATACTTTCACCACAAACGATGAGCTCACCACCGCTGGCCTGATCTAAAGTCGCCAAAATACCCAGTAAGGTAGATTTTCCAGAACCTGAACGTCCTGTAATTGCGACTTGTTCACCTGCTAATATGCTCAGACTCAAATCTGAGAAAATGGTCAGTTCTTTTTGCGGAAGTTTAATCTTTTGTGTCAGTTGCTGGGCAGAAATAATCACTTGTGGCATGATGCTTACATCACTATGAAATTGGGTCATAACATCCCTATATGCAAATATTTGTGCAAAATCGCAAATTTAAAAAACGTATCAGTTCATACTTGGTTTTGCTTGCACTGTGCCTAAGCCCCACTTGGGTTTTTGCAAAAACCGTGATGGTTTTAGGAGATAGCATTAGTGCAGGTTATGGCATAGAACCACAGCAAGCATGGGTAAATTTACTGCAAAAACGGTTAGACCAACAGTATCCGAAACAACACAAAGTGGTCAATGCCAGTGTGAGTGGTGAAACCACCAGTGGAGCTTTGGCTCGTTTACCCAAACTGTTGCAAACGCATAAGCCAAATGTGGTGGTGATTGAGCTTGGAGGGAATGATGGACTCCGTGGTCAACCCCCTCAGATGATTCAAAAAAATTTAGCGCAACTGATTCAACAGAGTCAAAAAGCCAATGCCACTGTGGTTGTTTTGGGAATGAAAATACCGCCAAACTATGGCACAGCCTATAGCAAGGCATTTGAAAATAATTACAAAATGGTCAGTCAACAATACAAAGTTAAATTACTGCCCTTCTTCTTGGAAGGTGTAGCAGGAAATAAAAGCCTGATGCAAAAAGACTTGGTCCATCCAAATGGCAAAGCACAGCCTATTTTATTAAATTTAGCTTATCCCTATATAAAAGGCGCTTTATAAAGCGCCTTTTATTCTGATCATATTCGCTGATCAGAAGTCAAAAAAAACCACTTCACCACTTTCAAGTGAGTACTCAGCGCCAACCACTTGTAACTTGCCTTTGGCAATCAAACTCTCAAGCACAGCTGAACCATGACTTAACTGATTTACAGAAGCAAATACATTTGAACGAACCGCATGTTTAGACAGTTTGCATAAGTCATGTTTCAGTTCGGTTTGCATCAAGGTTTCAACCGAAGGACGGACACGGTTTACAATCGACATCAGGTTTGCAGACGGTGGGCTATCTGGGTTCATCAGGGTGTCAATAGTGGCTTGAATCGCACCACAGTGGCTATGACCAAGTACCACAACGACCGCACAGTCATAACGCTCAGCCGCAAATTCAACACTGCCAACTTGCGAAGGTGCAACCACATTTCCTGCAACACGAATAACAAACAGATCACCCAAACCTTGGTCAAAGACCATTTCTGCAGGCACACGAGAATCGGAACATCCGAGTACAATGGCAAATGGATTTTGGTCTTCCGCCATCTCTGCTCGTGCTTGGTGAGACAATTGCTTATGGTGGGTTGTCTCACCCGCTACAAAACGTTGGTTACCTTGTTTTAGACGGCTTAAAGCTTCTTGAGCTGTTAGCATTCCCTTTCCCACCCGATTGTTATTAAGTTGGACTAGTTTAATCCCAGCGAAATTGATTGTCACTAGCAAAAAACATAGCGTCTTATTTTTTTGCTTAATTTTAAATTTGCATTTTATCTCAATCGGATTGTTATGTAGTTCACACTTTATCCAAATGCAGTATATCCTTTCAAATAAATAATTAATGACATTTGCATGAAAGCTATTAGAATCAAACAGACCTGTAAATAAACATAAAAACTATTCAAAATCAGAGCATTTTTATCTTATTCGGTCAGTTTTTTCATTCATCTCCGTTTAAGGATGAACCATGATGATGCGCTCAAAATCCATCTTGAAACCAAGTCTAAAAGCAGGTCTATTCGCCTTAGCTTTGTCATTTTCTTTCGCCAGCCATGCGGTCGAAAATACCATCATCAAAGACAAACTCAGTTTACAAAGCTACCTTCTACAAGAACGTGTCACCGCTGGCTTAAAAACCAAAACGCTTAAAGTGGATGATATCGTTTGGAGTTATAACGAAGGCGGTGCAGTTGATAAACCGACGATTTTGCTGATTCATGGTTTTGCTGGAAATCGAGACAATTGGAACCGTGTAGCACAATTTCTAACGCCGTATTACCACGTGGTTATCCCTGACCTTCCGACTAATGGCGACACCAAAGTCCCTGATGATTTTGATCTCTCTATGCCAAATGTCACAGAGCGACTCCGTCGTTTTGTTGAAGCCATTCATATACAAGATAAGCTGAATGTTGCAGGACATTCTATCGGTGGTTCTATTGCAACCCTATATGCCGCGCAATACCCTTTTGACACACAAAGTTTGTTTTTATTGAACAGTGCAGGCATTTATAAAAACGCCAACACCAACTATGCCAAAGACCCGCAATATTTAAAGCACTTGATTGTGAGCAAGCCGGGCGATTTGGATGATGTAATGCAACGTGTCATGCAAACCCCAATAAAAATGCCCTATTATTTAAAACGCGCCCAAGAAAAACAGTTAATTACTCAGGCTGAAAAAAACAGTAAAGTGATTGATCAATTGGTGACCTTGAACCGAATTTATACCACTGACTCCTTTGCTCGAGTGACCCGAAATATTGAAGCACCCACCCTCATTTTGTGGGGTAAGCAGGACAAAATTATTAATGTCGAAGTGGCGAATGAGCTCAAATCTTTATTGAAACGTGCTGAAGCTCCTGTCATCCTTAACAATGTTGGTCATATGCCACTTTTGGAGGCAGAACAGGCCGTTGCACAGCACTACCTGCCTTTTCTTGCAAAAACACAAAAGTTAAAAAATCCATTGGCTGATAAACTGATTCCACTAAATTAATTTTGTTGAGTACGTATGCAGAAACACCCGATGATTGAGCAGCTCATTGAAGCTCATCTTAATTTTTTAGATCATGAGTTTTCGCAAGCAAGTATCGTACAAAATGAATTCACCCTCTTTTATCAATGGTTTAGAAAACAAACTTTACAGCAACTGTGGAGCTTTGAAGACATCAATGCGCTTTTGCAAAAACAAATCCTAGCCACACCTGCAACCGATCATCTAATCTCACAAATTGCTGAGCACATCAAGTTTGTTTTAATACATCCCATCAATGAATCAACCAAAATTGCCGATGTGATTCCTGTACTTACCATCGACAAAATTGCGCAGTATGTCGCGAGTAAAAGTGGGCATCGTCAGCGCCTGATTAAAACTGTAGTAAATAACCCAGCTTTTTCAGCCATGATTACCCAGCTGATTCAACACTCGATTCAAGACTATTTGAACAACTCAGTGATGACTAAACGTGTGCCAGGTGTTTCTAGTTTTATGAAAATGGGCAAGTCCGTACTGGAAACCGTCACAGACTCAAACCTAAATGACACTATTGGGCATTATTTACAAAAGAACATCTTAAAACTCAGTCAAATGAGTGAACAAGTGTTAAATCAAAACTTTAATGATGAAAAGCTATATCATTTTCAAGCCAACCTCTGGCACAAAATCAAAGATATGCCTTTATCAGTTTTGAAAAATTATATTGAAGTACAGGACTTGCCTCAAACTGTCACTATGGGGCACGAAATTTGGGAGCATATGCGTCAAACAGACTATCTGCAGCAACAGGTGTATGATGGTGTTTACGCTTGGTACATTCGCAACCAAGAACGGCCTTTTGATTTACTACTACGCGACTTAAATATCGACGAAGCCTTAGTCCAAAATCAACTTCAAGATTTGTTGAACCCTATTATTCAAGAACTCATTCGTTCTGATTACTTACGTGATCGATCGCGCTATTATTTAGAACAGTTTTATTATTCTGACCAAGCACAGAGTATTTTAATCCCCTAAATAAAAAGACCCGTTGAAGAAACGGGTCTCTAATTCTAATTTCTATGTATTAGAAATTAGCAACAAAACTTACACCATAGCGACGACCATCTAAAGTTTGCTCACCATCAGCATTCTCTGCAGTTTCATCTAACACATTATAAACACCAAATTTACCTTTCAAGTTTGGTGCAAATTTATAGTTAAAACCAACATCGAGGAAGTTATATCCAGGAATTGGGTCAGACATACTTGAGCGACCTAAATACGGTGTAGTTTCTCCGCGCACATGTAATCGGCTCCAAATATTCAAAGCATCGGTTAAGTCATGATCTACTGTTACATTAAATACATGTTCAGGCATGCCATTTAAAGGCTGCCCTTTAAATTGACCTGATTTAATTTCTGTATCTGTGAACGTATAATTTGCAGTTAAGGTTGTATATTCAGCTAATTTGGCATCAAATGTCACCTCTACACCACGTAACTCAGCTTTACCAATGTTTTCACGTGTGCTGATAAATGCAAATGGAATACCGTTTTCAGAACATTTCCACGTTGAAACATCATTACGGTTGTAGTCAGCATTACCCGTTGAATCACATTCACGAATTTCTTCAATTCGATCTTTAAACTGAGTTACATAACCTGTAATAGAGGTATTAACGTGATCATTGTTCCAGTAAAAACCTAACTCTGAAGTAACAGTTGATTCTGGTTCTAGGTCTGGATTTGCTTTAATAATTCCTCGACCCGTTGTTGTTGGAGAACCACTTCCTCCTGTCACACTATAGAAGCCGTCCGTCACAGAACGAATATCTGGTTGTTTATAACCTGTAGAAACCCCACCCTTCACGGTAAATTGGTCAGTAAAGTTATAAACACCATAAATTCGCGGAGAAATATTTCCTTGATATAGTTCATCATGGTCATAACGGGCCCCAAGCGTTAAATTAAAACGATCGGTTAAACTCCATGTGTCTTCTAAGAATGCAGCAGCTGACCAGCGTGTCAATTCATCAAACTCTGGAACCAACGGATTTCGGTTTGTTGCTCGATCTAACAAACTTTCATCTTTATAATACCCACCAAAAGCCAGTGTATGATTACCTAACAACCAATTCCACTGTGTATTTGCAGTCCATGTTTCTAAATCAATTCCCTTCGTTCCCACGAACGTATTTTCACGATCTGGGTTTTTAGAATTTTCATATTGAATATAAGATTTACTATCCAAATTATCGGTATATCGCCCATTATGCGTTAAGGCATAAACACTACGTATATTTCGACTTGCAGAGTCAGTACCTGTTGCTGCAACCGTTTTACCTGCCGTAGCCTCAGACTCTTGTGTGAAGAAATTTGCCTCTACAGCTAAGTCGTGTTGATCATTAAGCACATAAGTTAAACGTGAATTTAAACTTTCCGTTGTATGGCCTGTAAAACCACCTAAATAAGAGTCTTCTTTTCTCTCTAAATGATTTAGACCTAACTGCAAGCCAACTTTATCTTGAATAATCGGCCCTGCTAAATAAACAGAACCATTACGAATGTCTCCAGAATTATTTTTATCTTGAATAGTTGTGCCTAACTCAACATTCCCAGTCCAAACATCCGTCACTTTTTTAGTAATAATATTAATCACGCCACCCATAGCATCAGAACCATACAATGTAGATGCTGGACCACGGATAATTTCAATTCGCTCAATGGATGCAACTGGAGGAAGAATATTTTTCTCCATACCGTAGTCATCGCCATTTGGGTTAACGTCTTTAGAATATTGACGCTTTCCATCGACTAAGAACAAGGTGTAATTCGAAGACATTCCTCGAATACTAACTGTTTGACTTGCATTTTCACCCGTAATAACAACACCCGGAACACTTCTCAAAACATCTGTAATATCGTTATATTCACGTTTATCTAATTCTTCACGGCTAATCACAGTAATTGATGCTGGTGCTTTTGAAACATCCTGCTCATAACCCGTTGCCGATACAACAATCGTCTGTAATTGTGTTGCTTCTTTCTCATTTGTGGTTTCCACAACGTCATTTGCCATCGCAAATGAACTCATTGCCCCTACAACAGCCAAAGCTAAAGTTGATCTCGTCAGATTTTTACCCATAACGCATACACCTAAATACAAAAAAGGAGAGATTGTGTAAATTTCATAGGGCATTTTAACAAACGATAAACATATTGCAATAAATATTGATAATTATTCTCAATTACATTTTAGCTTTAGATAAAATATAACCCCCTAATTTAAGGAGGTTATTTGGTAAAGTCGATTCAAATTTATTTGAAGTACGCGCCTTCAGCCTGCGTATGATCCGTCTGGTCAATAACACGACGTAACTCAGGAATGTGTTGTTGCAGAGTCGTTTCAACACCCTGTTTCAACGTGACATCAATTGCTGAACAGCCTTGGCAACCACCACCGAATTTCAGTACAGCCGTTAAACCATGTTCTTCATCTTCAACAACTTCAACCAATGCACAGTTACCACCATGCCCTGCTAGGCCTGGGTTAATTTCAGACTGAAGAATATATGTAATACGCTCTTCAATCGATGCATCAGGTCCTACGCGTGGTACTTTCGAGTTTGGTGCACGGAATGTCAACTGCCCACCAAAACGGTCTTTATTGTAATCAATCACCGCATCTAATAAATATGGAATAGACGGTGTGTCGATATACGCAGGAAAGTCTGGATAATCTTGACGGTAATCGGTTGGGATCACTTCTTCAGGCGCACTATATGCCATACAACATTCAGCACGTGGTGTACCCGGATTTTCAACAAATACACGTACAGCAATGCCCGGTGTATTTTGTTTTTCTAATAAATCACGTAAATACTCTTGTGCAGTCGGAGTAATCAATAAGTTTGGAATTTCCTCTGCAACTGCAGTGCTGCTATTCTCAGTCGACATAACAATCATTTCCTCAAGCTGAAGTTGCTATTTTAACTGAAGATGCGGGGTAATTAAAAAAAATCAACCAAAATTGTCGGATTTATTGTGAAAGTTCATCTTTTCGCTCAATTTAATGGCATTATGACCACAAGATAGTTATATGTAGAACATCTCAGAAATGTTGGATTTACCTTTTAATCATACAGTTACGATCATTATTATTACTGTCATAATTTCTATGGTGGCATTTTCAAATCAGAACGTGATGAACCGTCTGATTTTCTGGCCTCCTGCGATGCAACGTGGGCAATACGATCGTTTTATTACACATGGCTTTATTCATGCCGATGGTATGCATCTCCTGTTCAATATGTTCACCCTATTTTTCTTTGGTAGCATTATTGAAAGTTTTTACCGCCAATACTTCTATGAGTTAGGTTTTATTTTGTTTTATCTGGGTGGCTTAATTTTTGCCATTTTACCAAGTTATTTAAAACATAAGAATGATGTGCGCTGGGCGAGCCTTGGTGCTTCTGGTGCGGTCTCTGCGGTCTTGTTCGCTTATGTGTTGTTTGAACCTTGGAAGCTCATTTTTGTGTTTTTTATTCCAGTACCTGCGATTATTTTTGCAGTGTTGTACGTGGCATATAGCATCTGGTCAGGTAAAAAAGGCAACTCCAACATCAATCATAGCGCCCATCTTTGGGGAGCTGCTTATGGGGTCATCATGACCCTAGTTTTAGAGCCGCGTCTTATTCCACACTTTCTGAGCAAATTAACCCAGTTACCTATTTAAAGCCGAACCCCTAGATTGCAAATGGATTGCATCCATACGCATATAGGCTTAGTAACATTTTTTCACAGCAACGGGTGGTCCTGATTTTTACAATAAACATCAGGACAACTATAAACCAAGGAAATTGCTATGAAAATAATGTCTATATTTGCAGCCTTGATGATCAGCCTCAGTTTTACAGCCTGTGCGGTAAATACCCCTGAAGGGAGTATCATCGTCGATCCTGATCGTTCTTATTATCCTCATGGCCAAGGCGATTTCTGTCCACCCGGACAGGCCAAAAAAGGTCGCTGCTAAACTCAAAAGCCTTCTGTTCAGAAGGCTTTTTTATTACATATATTTTTACATAAATTTGGCATGAAATGCCAAGCAGGAATTTGATTTGGCATAGATAATGTTTACAACTGTATATAAATAGCAAATGCCAGTGAGATTTCTTGCATGTCCAATCCCTTAGATGGTCTTCAATTTCCAATTTACTCGAAAACACAAAAAGTTAGTACCTCACGTACAGGGAAAGAGATTATTGCAGAGGCCTTAGCCAATGTTGATCCCCAAAGCTCTGTTACTGCACTTACAGAAAAGAACTGGCGTAAACAATATCCACGCTATTTTAAATCCTTAGTTGAATTTGGGATTCGTAATCAAATTGCACCGATTCAAATGGCACAAGATGGGCTCAACAAAGCACATAATGTGTTTGAGTTTTATCGAGATGGGCAAAAGCATCTCCTCAAAGATGTAATGTCACTTGAAAGCGCACCACTGCATACTATTAAACTCAAAGGTGAAAATGATGCTGCGCCTGAGTGGTCAGTGCCTTATAAAGGCCAACAACTCAGTGGCGATGCCTTACTCGCACAAATCCAAACATGGTTAGATGCTGGGGTGATTGAACCCAGTCACGCTGAAGCACTGATTGCCTGTGTGGAACATCCTGAATGGTTTGATTTATCTGATCGCACGATGGTTTTGTTCGGTGCAGCATCTGAAGCTGGCCCGCTCACATGGTTAGCCCAATGGAAAGCCAATATTGTGGCGGTTGATTTACCCAATAGTCGTGTATGGGGCAAAATTTTAGACACCATTCAACACGGCAATGCCACGCTATATGCCCCATCGGTTGAAGCGCTGAGTGCAGAAACACCTGTCGCTGTTTTAAAAGAAAAACTCGGTGCAAACCTACTGACACAAGTACCTGAAATTGCACAATGGTTGGTACAAAACCCACATCAGTTAGATTTGGCCGCGATTGCGTATTTGGATGGTGAAAAGCATGTCCGCGTTTCCGTTGCGATGGATGCAATTATGCAACATGTCAGCGCGCACAAAGTAGATACCAGCTTGATGTATATGTGTACACCTACCGATGTCTATGCCGTACCTGAAGAAGTCATTACAGCATCTGAGCAAAAGTTCAGTGGTCGTTCTAAAACGCAACAGATGATCAGTAAAAGTATTTCAACCCTCAGTGGACAACTGTTCTTCAAGAAAAACCTACATGACCTCGTCGAGTCGGATAATAACAAGTCTTACGGCATCACCGACTGTTTAGTGATTGAGCAAGGGCCAAACTATGCATTGGCTAAACGGATTCAACAGTGGCGTGCAACGCTTGCTCGCTCGGAAGGTCAGCGCGTCAGCATCAATATTGCACCATCAACCACCACGCATTCTGTCACCAAAAATCCACTGCTCAAAGCCGCATTTAATGGGGCGAGCTTGTTTGATGTTGAAGCCTTTAAGCCTGAAACAACCAATGCCATCATGGCGGCTTTATGGATCCATGATCTCCGTAATCCTAAGTCTGTAGCTAACCCAGAGGTCAAACTTGAACATCCTTTAGAACTGATGATGCACGGCGCCAATCACGGTGGCTTATGGCGTGTAGCTTATTTAGCACGTACTGCACTGCCCTTTGCAGCACTTTATGGCTTTGCCGCAGATAAACTACCTTTAGACAAAGTCTGGGCGAAGTTCAAAAAGTAAAATATGAACAGCATCGTTCATAAAATACAGAGCTAAAAAACGCTACCTTAGGTAGCGTTTTTTTATCATTGGTTTTTACGCATCAAATTAAACGAACTGTAGGAACAACCAGAACAAACCACCTGATAAACAGATCGTGGCTGGTAAGGTAAAGATCCAAGCCGAAAGAATGGTTCTCACTGTTGCAAAATTCAGACCTGACTTATTCGCCACCATGGTCCCTGCTACCGCAGAGTTCAATACGTGTGTGGTCGATACTGGCATACCAAAGCCATCCGCAGCTGCAATCGTAGTCATAGCCACTAACTCGGCTGACATACCTTGACCATAAGTCATATGGTTCTTACCAATACGCTCCCCCACAGTCACGACAATACGCTTCCAACCGACCATCGTACCTAGACCTAAAGCCAATGCCACAGCCACTTTCACCCACGTTGGGATGTACTGTAAGAATGAATCTAAGTTACTACGATATTCTTTTACTGTCTTTTTGCCCTCTTCCGACATCGCTGGCAATTGATTCGCTTTATCCAAACGTTTGAACGCTGTCGTGCTTAAGTACATGTCATTACGTAGTGCAGAAACTTCAGCTTCAGGAATATCTTTAAGATCTCCATAATGGCCAACACGCTCACCCAAATGATCTGTCAAACTGGCTAAAGCAGGTACGACTTCTGGGGTCATTTCTTTGGTTTGAATATATTGCGTGATCACCGTACGGGCTTTTTCATCTGCAATATCGTTATGATTCGGATAAATCACAGCCGCAGTTTGATCTGAAAGTTGAGCAAATGACTGAATGTGCTGTGAATCTAAATTCTTATTTAAAGAATAAGCCAAAGGCACAATACCAATCAAAATCAGCATGATTAGACCCATACCTTTTTGACCGTCATTTGAACCGTGAGCAAAACTTACACCTGTGCAAGTAAAAATCAAAATGGCACGAATCAGTGGAGGTGGTGGTTTGTTGCCTTCAGGTGGTTGGAACAGTTCCAGTTGTTTCTTAAAGATTTTTTTCACCAATAAGAACAACACTGCTGCAAAAGCAAAACCGATCATGGGTGAAAACAGTAAAGCTTTACCGACTTTAATCACCTGATCCATATCGACACCCGAAGCACCACTGCCTGAATGCATCAAGTAGTTCATGATGCCCACACCTAAGATCGAACCGATCAAAGTATGTGAACTTGATGCTGGAATACCCAAGAACCATGTGCCCAAGTTCCACAAAATCGCAGCAATCAACATGGCAAACACCATGGCAAAACCTGCGCCTGAGCTGACATTCATAATCAACTCAACGGGCAGCAGCGCAATAATACCGTAAGCCACTGCACCACTTGCGACCATAACCCCAAGAAAGTTACAGAAACCTGCCCACATCACCGCAACAGGTGCAGACAGTGCATTTGTATAAATGACCGTTGCAACCGCATTGGCAGTGTCGTGGAAGCCATTTACAAACTCAAAACCCAAAGCAATGAACAACGCCGTCGCTAAAAGAATTAAAGAGTAAAGATTCAGTGCAGGAACATGCGATAAGTCAGCAGAAAGCTGAAAGCCAATATAAATTAGCGTTGAAATAATGACCGTTAAAAACACCGGCATAAAAAATTTCGGTGTAGGTACGTGCACATTCGTCGACTTGACCTGTGTCACGTGCACCTGATCTTGGACGGGAGGAATATTAGAATTCATGCAGACGGCTAAAGAGGATATCAATATCCCCTATTGTTCAATTTAATTGTGACAATTATATGACAAATGCGTGTCACATGAAGCCAATTTTTTCATAATTGGCTTATTTTAGATCAGCAGTAAATCGCTTATAAGCCTTGAACGCACTGTGCTGGCTCAAAATTTAACTTTTCGGTGCGGATTACGCTGAATTATTTTCTTACATTTGGCTGTGCTGTCTGTAACAATCTGCTCCAATCAATATTTTTCATCTCTATTTCTTCTGATCTATTAACATAGCGGGTCTATATTTCACTTTCGTGAAAACTAAAGCTAAATCAGCCTTTTTTATTTGCCATATAGCCAATACCACTTGAATTAGGCATCAATCAACCTGCTTTTCTGCTAAAATATTGCACGTTTTGAAAACCTGTTTGTGAGTTTTGAATGTCTACACTTGCCACCTTAAAAGCACTTCTTGCCGAGCGCATCCTTATTATCGATGGTGCGATGGGTACCATGATTCAGCGTCACAAGCTCGAAGAAGAAGATTATCGTGGTGAACGCTTTGTAGATTGGGCTTCTGACCTCAAAGGTAACAATGACCTGTTGGTATTGACTCAACCGCAAATTATTCAAGGCATTCATGAAGCGTACCTCGATGCTGGTGCAGACATTATTGAAACCAACAGCTTTAACGGCACACGTGTTTCAATGTCGGATTACCACATGGAAGATCTTGTTCCCGAGATTAACCGCGAAGCGGCACGCTTAGCCAAAGCCGCTTGTGAAAAATATTCAACCCCTGACAAACCACGTTTTGTGGCAGGTGTATTGGGGCCCACATCACGTACCTGTTCGATTTCACCGAATGTAAATGACCCTGCGTTCCGCAACATTACTTTTGATGAACTCAAAGAAAACTACATCGAAGCGACGCATGCCTTGATTGAAGGTGGTGCAGACATCATCTTGATCGAAACCGTGTTCGATACCTTAAACTGTAAAGCTGCGATCTTTGCAGTAAAAGAAGTGTTCAAACAAATTGGTCGTGAACTTCCACTCATGATCTCAGGCACCATTACCGATGCATCTGGTCGTACCTTAACAGGTCAAACCGCAGAAGCGTTCTGGAACTCGGTTCGTCATGGTGACTTACTCTCAATTGGTTTTAACTGCGCCCTAGGTGCAGATGCCATGCGTCCACACGTGAAAACCATTGCTGATGTAGCCGATACTTTTGTTTCAGCGCATCCAAATGCAGGCTTGCCAAATGCTTTTGGTGAATATGACGAAACCCCTGAACAAACCGCAGCCTTCATTAAAGAATTTGCAGAAAGTGGTTTGATCAATATTACCGGTGGTTGCTGTGGTACAACGCCTGATCATATCCGTGCAATTTACAATGCAGTGAAAGACATTCAGCCACGTCAGGTGCCAGAAACCAAACCTGCCTGCCGTTTAAGTGGTTTAGAACCGTTTAACATTTATGATGATTCGCTATTCGTGAACGTCGGTGAACGTACCAACGTCACAGGCTCAAAAAAATTCCTACGTCTCATCCGTGAAGAAAAGTTTGCTGAAGCTTTAGAAGTTGCACAACAACAAGTTGAAGCTGGTGCACAAATCATCGACATTAACATGGATGAAGGGATGCTCGATTCGCAAAATGCGATGGTGCATTTCCTGAATCTGGTTGCATCTGAGCCTGATATTTCTCGTGTGCCAATCATGATTGACTCATCAAAATGGGAAATCATTGAAGCTGGTTTGAAATGCGTACAAGGTAAGCCAGTCGTCAACTCGATTTCCTTAAAAGAAGGTTATGACGAGTTTGTCGAAAAAGCGCGTTTATGCCGACAGTACGGTGCTGCGATAATTGTTATGGCCTTTGATGAAACAGGACAAGCTGATACTGCTGAACGCAAGCGTGAAATCTGTAAACGTTCTTATGATGTTTTAGTCAATGATGTTGGCTTCCCTGCCGAAGATATTATTTTTGACCCGAACGTGTTTGCAGTTGCAACAGGGATTGAAGAACATAATAACTATGGCGTCGACTTTATTGAAGCCACAGGTTGGATCAAGCAAAACCTACCGCATGCTATGATCTCAGGTGGTGTCTCTAACGTCTCCTTCTCCTTCCGTGGTAATGAACCTGTACGTGAAGCGATTCACTCTGTGTTCCTTTACTATGCCATCAAACAAGGCATGACCATGGGGATCGTCAACGCGGGTCAAATGGCGATTTATGACGATATTCCAAAAGAACTGAAAGATGCTGTTGAAGATGTTGTTCTGAATCAAAACCAAGGTGAATCAGGTCAAAACGCCACAGAAAAATTGCTTGAAGTGGCAGAAAAATTCCGTGGTCATAGTGGCGCGCAGCGTGAAGCTGAAAACCTTGAATGGCGCAATGAATCCGTTGAAAAACGTCTCGAATATGCGTTGGTAAAAGGCATCACTACCTATATCGACGAAGATACCGAAGAAGCCCGCCTCAAAGCTAAACGTCCACTGGATGTGATTGAAGGTGCTTTGATGGATGGCATGAACGTGGTCGGTGATCTGTTCGGTTCGGGTAAAATGTTCCTACCACAAGTGGTGAAATCTGCACGTGTGATGAAACAAGCTGTGGCTTGGTTGAACCCGTACATCGAAGCCGAAAAAGGCAATGCACAATCCAAAGGTCGTGTGTTAATGGCAACCGTAAAAGGTGACGTACATGATATTGGTAAGAATATCGTGGGCGTGGTCTTGGGTTGTAATGGTTATGACATCGTTGACCTCGGCGTCATGGTTCCTGCGGAAAAAATCCTGCAAACCGCGATTGATGAAAAATGTGACATCATCGGTTTGTCTGGTTTGATCACGCCATCTTTAGATGAAATGGTGTTTGTGGCCAAAGAAATGCAACGTAAGGGCTTCAAAATTCCATTGTTGATTGGTGGTGCAACGACCTCTAAAGCACATACCGCCGTTAAAATTGACCCGCAATATTCCAATGATGCGGTGATTTATGTGGCTGATGCTTCACGTGCTGTTGGTGTGGCAACCACCCTGCTGTCTAAAGAAATGCGTGGCAACTTTATTGCCGAGCATCGTGCTGAATATGCCAAAATTCGTGAGCGTTTAGCCAACAAGCAACCGAAAGCAGCGAAGCTTGGCTATGCAGAATCTGTTGAAAATGGCTTTAAGATTGATGACAACTATGTGCCACCAAAGCCAAATGCTTTGGGTACGCAAGTCATCACCAACTATCCATTGGCAACATTGGTTGAATATTTTGACTGGACCCCATTCTTTATTTCTTGGAGCTTGGCGGGTAAATTCCCGAAAATCCTAGAAGATGAAGTAGTCGGTGAAGCTGCAACGGATTTATATAACCAAGCGCAAGCCATGCTCAAAGATGTGATCGAGAATAATCGTTTCGATGCCCGTGCTGTATTTGGTCTATATCCTGCTCAACGCACAGGTGCAGATACAGTCAGCGTGTTTGATGAAACAGCGCAGAATGTCACGCATACTTTTGAACACTTGCGTCAGCAGTCTGACAAAGTTACAGGCAAGCCGAATTTATCTTTAGCCGACTTTATTAGCACCTCGAAGGACAATACCGATTATCTTGGTGGTTTCACGGTATCAATCTTTGGCGCAGAGGAATTGGCGAATGAATACAAAGCCAAAGGTGATGATTATTCTGCAATCTTAGTTCAGTCTTTAGCGGATCGTTTTGCTGAAGCTTTTGCAGAGTACTTACACGAGCGTATTCGTAAAGAGTTCTGGGGCTATAAAGCCGATGAAACCTTGAGTAATGAAGAGCTGATTAAAGAGAAGTATGTCGGTATTCGTCCTGCACCAGGTTACCCTGCTTGCCCAGAGCATTCGGAGAAAGCAGTGTTATTTGATTGGTTAGGTTCAGAAGCGAAGATTGGTACAAAATTGACTGAACACTTTGCGATGATGCCACCTTCTTCTGTGAGTGGTTTCTATTATTCACACCCTGAAAGTGAATACTTTAACGTGGGCAAGATTTCTCAAGATCAGCTTGAGGATTATGCAAAGCGTAAAGGTTGGACACTGGATGTAGCGAAGCGTTGGTTAGCGCCGAATTTAGATGATTCGATTATTTAATTTAGAGTTCTTATAATCTCCCTTACGAAGCAATGCTTCTCACCTTCTTTAAAAAAGAGGGGGATGTCATGTGATTCAATTTGTTACGTGACAGCTCCTCCCTTTTCAAAGGGAGGTTGGGAGGGATTAACATATTGAATAAAAAAATAAAATCTATAATATCAAATAAATAATTAGGGTCTGTTGACATTTACTGTTCATAATTAACCCTATAAAGGTAGCCATAAAAATATACAGGCTAAAGCAACAGAACTTTGATAATTTCTTTTGAGCTTGTCATATCGAGTAGCTATTCCTC